>USJN01000122.1 GCA_900554945.1 uncultured Coriobacteriaceae bacterium
GGCATCAGCTATACCGTGGGCGCCGTGTTCTACATCTTCAAAAAGGTGCGTTACATGCACTCGATTTTTCACCTGTTCGTGCTGGCCGCCAGCTGCCTGCAGTTCTTCAGCGTGTACTTCTTCGTGATTTAGCGCTGCAGCTACTCGGTGTGCGCGGCGCGCAGGGCGGCGATTTCGCGGCCCCAGCCGGAAAGATCGTCCTGAGGCGTTTCCAGGAAGAAGGGCAGATCGCGTAGGGCCGGGTGGTTCGTCACGGCAGCGAGCGCGTCAAAGCCGATGCAGCCCTCGCCGATGGGGGCGTGGCGGTCCTTGTGGGCGCCGAGCGGGTTCTTCGAGTCGTTCAAGTGGATGGCGCGCAGGCGGTCGAGCCCGATCACGCGATCGAACTCCTCCAACACGCCGTCCAGATCGCCGGCGATGTTGTAGCCGCCGTCCCACACGTGGCAGGTGTCCAGGCACACGCCCACTTTCTCGTCCAATTCCACGGCGTCGATGATGGCGGCCAGCTCTTCAAAACGGCCGCCGACCTCCGTGCCCTTGCCTGCCATGGTTTCAAGCAGCAGCGTGGTGGACTGCTCGGGCGCAATCACCTGATTCAGCGCGTCGGCGATGAGCGCGATGCCCGTCTCGGCGCCCTGGCCCACATGGCAGCCCGGATGCATGTTGTACAGCTGGCCGGGGGTGTTTTCCATACGCATGAGGTCGTCGGTTAAGAGCTCGATGGCGAACTGCCGCGTCTCGGGCTTGGCCGCTGCCGGGTTCATGGTGTAGGGCGCATGGGCCAGAAACGTCGTGATGCCGTGGGCGGCAGCGAACTTGTGAAATGCGGCTACATCGGCCGGATCGATGGCCTTGGCCTTGCCGCCGCGCGGATTGCGCGTGAAGAATTGGAACGTGTTCCCGTCGATGGAGGCCGCATCCTGGGCCATCTTCAGATACCCCTTGGCGCTGGACAAATGGCAACCGATGGTGAACACGGACATTCCTTTCGACGAGGCTAATACGGCGCTGGCCAGTATACGCCAACGAGCCGCATCGTCGCGCGCTTTCCAGAAAACCCGTAGCCTCTACAACGCGAGGACGCGATGTCGGAACCGCAATGCGCGTCGCGACATCCTCGCCCTCGCCTGCGAGACAATCGGAAGTCCAAATTTGGGCAAGAATTTCGAGTTGTTAGACATTTCGATTCATCCAGCACCTGCCAGTAGCGCCGAAAACACCGAAAGAAGCCGCATCCGATGCCTGAAGAGACCTAAATCGTTCCATAAATCCATTTGCCGCACCCCTGAAAGTCTAACAACTCGATTTTTTTGCCACAATCTGTCCTGCAAATTGCTCGAGAAGACCGACGAGGGTCGCAAAGGATCGAGCGAGCGTTCCGCAATCGGAGAAAGAGAGCTTCGCCCCATGACCGAGGGCATGATAGGCATATTCAAGGAGATCATCACGCTGTTCGTCATCGTGGGAGTGGGCTACGCCGCGAAGAGGCTACGCTTCATGAACGACGAGTTCGACCGCATGCTCTCGAAGCTGGTCATCAACATTGCGTTGCCGGGCATGATCTTGGGCTCGGTGCTCACGGCCACTGAGCTGCCCACACAAGCGGAAGTGTGGTTGTGCCTGGGGCTTTCCGTGGCGAGTACTTTTGTCATGTTCGCCGTGGCCTACGGGTTCACGCTGCTTCTGCGCATTCCCGACGGGCACCGGGGCGTGTACCGGTTCATGCTCTGCTTCGGCAATGTCGGGTTCATCGGGTATCCGGTGCTCTCGGCCATCTTCGGCCCCGATGCGCTCGTGTACGCCGCCGTGTTCAATCTGCCCTTCAACTTCTTCGTGTTCACCGTGGGCGCATGGTTTCTCACCCAGGATATTGATGGCGACGTAAAGGTGCAAACCAGCTGGCGCACTTTCGTCACACCGGTCATGCTGTCATGCGTGGCGGCGGTGGTTCTCACGCTTGCCGGCATTCACCATGCGCCGATTCTGGGGGAGGCGCTGAACACGCTCGGCTCCATCACCACGCCGGCGGCGCTGCTCATCATCGGCTCGTCGCTCGCGAACCTGCCAGTGCGCGACCTCATCGGCGGTCCGCGCCTGTGGACCTGCTCGGTGTTCCGGCTGCTCGTGATGCCGGCCATCATCTGGGCGGTCTTCCACGCATTCGTGCCGGCGGGGCTCATGTTCTCAGTGGCGGTGGTGCTGGCGGGCATGCCGGTGGCCACCAACGGCACCATGCTCTGCTACCAGTATGGCGGCAACTCCCGCGTCATGGCCCAGGGAACCTTCGTCACCACCGTGCTGGCTATAGCGAGCATCCCCATCCTGGCCGCCTTCGTAGGCGCGGTGATCTAGGAAACAGAACCACTACTTGGGAGAAGCAGCCTCGAGCAAAGACGACCGCTACCATGCGTAAGCATATGCCTCAAAACTCGCATAATCCGGCATCTCTTCTCCCAACGTTTGGAAACCCGCCGGAACACCGCGCTCGGGACAGCTTGCGAGCGCCATCGTCCCGCCAATCAGTTTTCCCGCACCATCCCTCAGAGCTACCATCACGAGAGCGTCACCTGCGGCGTCTTCGTCTCTTTCGCCGCCCTCCCAGGTCACTTCGCCAACGAAAACCGTTCCGCCAAGCGCATCGGTTGTGGCCGAAACGTCCGCCACGCGAAACACCGCGCTCTCGGATTGGGCCCGGTGAACCTGGTAGTCATCAGGTGCGATCGGTAGAAAATCAACCGAATGGGGAGTCACCGTCCCCGTACCGGCAATAGACGCGAAGTACATTGTCTCGCCGGGATTAAGCCTAGGAAGAACCTGCTCCTCCGACGAAACGATCTTCCCTTCGGAGTCTCGTCCCACAATATTGAAGGCAGGATAATCAACCGCCATGTCCTTGCTCTCGTTTCTCAAGGCAACCACGTAAGAGATGCACCCGTTCGACATGCGCCACGAGGACTCTGCGACAACGAGATCCTCCTTGGAAAACACCATTTCTTCTTCCGAGAAGCCCGCTGGAGGCAATCCGTCCGATGACGATCTATCTGCCGCCTCAGGGGCTTCCCCATCGACAGGCAGGGCATCACTGCTCGACGCATGATCGTCCCTCGCTTGATGAACAGAGCCCCCATCGCGCCCAGCGCCTACCTCCGCCAACACATCCGACAAGGCGGCGTAGCCGATCGCCACAGCAAGAACAATAAGGATTGCAGCGATGCAGGAGGCCGCGACAAACGCGGTTCGTCGTTTCTTAGCAGGAACGCGGATGCCCGAGGACGCGGCGGAGCCACAGCAGTTATCGCCCTCGTCCCCGACTGCCCCGAATGTGTCCGCAGCCTCGCAGGAAGGCTCTCGCGCCTGAGAGGCACCGTGCGAGAAAGCACCTTTCGCGCTTTCTCGCACGGCACAGGCGAAGTCCCGTATCGTCTGGAAACGAGCGCTCGGCTCAAAGGCGCTCCCGCGCTCAATTACGGCGCGCAGCGGGGTAGGCACAACAGATTCATCCACGAGTGCCACCCGATAGGCATCCCCCGGCTCAAGCCCCGTAAGCATGAATCCCAGCAGCCGCGCTGCAGCATAAACGTCCGTGCGCTCATCGACCGGCGCGAACCCATACTGCTCGGGCGCCGCAAACCCGTGGGTTCCAAGGTTCGGAGTCTCCGAAGAGGGCTCGGCTCCAAAAGGCCGCGCGATGCCCAGATCGATGAGATGCGCTCCATCGGCAGCCAAAAGAACGTTTCGCGGCGATATATCGCAGTGCGCAATACCGCGGCGATGGAGCTCCTCAACTGCCTCGCACACTTCAAGCGCAATGCGCACCGCCTCGGAGACGGGGAGACGCCCCTGCGCGCTCACAACCTCGTAGAGCGTGTCGCCCGGCACGAAGTCGCACACAACGACAAATTCATCGGGCGTTTCATAGGTCGCAACCACATGCGGCAGACGCAAGCCGACGCATTCGGACAAAGCGGCCCACACCCGGCGATCGACCAACGGCGACGGAATCTTCTTGCGCAAATAGGGACCAAAGCCATCGATGGTCACGACTTCGGTTCGGCCGCCGGAGCCCGAAGAAAGCACCCGCTGCACCTCATAGGCGTCATCGATGCTCATGGCGTGGAGCACTCGCCCCTCCCGAGGTCCCATCGCCATGTTCGTCCTTCTCTCTCGACTTCCAACCAGTTACGCATCGCCTTATTGCAGCGGGCACGTGCCCAAAAGCGTTTTCTCGCCGAAGCGCCACAGCTCGTCGTCGCAGGCCTCGCGCGACATTCCGCGATCAATGCACCAGATAATGATAGCATCGCGACGCACCTTAGGATACAGCTCGGCCGCACCGGCCAACTTCAAAAGCCGCTGGGTCTCGCGCAGCGAGCAGCCCAGCCCGAACGCCACCATGAGCGCATTGTCGCGCCCCAGTCGGCTTTTGCCCGAGAACGCATCGTAGACAACCGTGGAATTCAATCCCGAGGCCCGATACACGTCGGCCCGTTTCAAGCCTTTAGCCGCCAGCAGTTCATGCAGATAGTCGGCAAGGGAGCGCTGCAACGTAAGCCCTTCGCCAAGATAGCTATCAGGGTTCGGTGCCGCAAGCAACCGCGCCAGCAAGTCCTCTGTCAAGCGTTCTTCGATCATGGGCCCTTCTTGCGTAACGCCCTCCTTATGCCGCACGCCAGTCGAATACGACATTATACTCATCGCCTAGCGCTGACTTGAAAAGCGTGGTAATGTCGCTTTCCGCTTGAATCCGGGCCTCTTCGAGCAACCCTCCTTCAACCGCGTTCTCTTCACTGATGCGGATGCATTCGCGGTGAATCTCATCGACATCCTCCACATGAATGGGATTGAGAATGTTGTTGTTCTCTTCTAACACACCGGAAATATCCATGTTAGGCGTATTGGAGATGATGTACGGCTGATCGAGCGTCACGTGGACGACTGTGCCATCGGGCCACATTTCAGCTGTGTCCATGTTCACACCCGCTTTCAACGTGCCCGCATAGCGATACCATACGCTATTAGCCGTCCAGGGAAGGTCGAAAAGGTCGAAAAAAGTCTCCACGTCGGGATACTTGTCGACTATGCAATAATCCTGGGATATCCCCACGAGCTCGGTCTGCTCCACAAAACGACCGAAGACCGCCGTTGCGGCGGCACCCTTGTCTTCATCGGGAGGGTTGCAGTTCTGAAAGAAAATCGTGCCTCCCACTCCCAGTAAAATGCCCACAAGAGCGCCAAGCGCGACAAGCTTTCCTTTGGCGAGAACCTTATTGATTGTGGCAACTTTCTTGGAATCCAGCATAACGGAGCCCCTTTCCGAACAGCACAGGACAGGCGATCGGCGGGAACCTTTGCAGATGACAATCTGGAAGGCATCCGCCACAGTCACCACAACTGCCAAGGCGTTGCAACAGAGCAATCAACCCAGAAGAAAGCAGATGCCTTCCAGGCCGCATATTGCTCTTCAGTTGTTGCGCCATCAT
>USJN01000123.1 GCA_900554945.1 uncultured Coriobacteriaceae bacterium
GCACGCGTGACAGGTCGGTCTCGGCGAACCAGCTGCTGGGCAGTTTCATGAAAAATGCCGTTTGGTTTGCCATCCTGCCGCTTTTACCCCTTGGGTGAGCGATATTCGCCCTCTAGCATATATCGCTCCCGTCCTGCGGGGGCCTCAGGCGCCTCATTCCCCTTTGTCGGACGCGATTTCCCCAATGGTTTTTTCCAGCTTGCCCCTGTAAACCGAATCGACGGAATAGAGCACTGAACAGGGGTTATGAACCGTCACGAAATCCTTTGCGACCAAAGTCACTGCGGGCGCATTTGAGTATTTGCAGAAAAGCGCATCATGCCCGACGCATATCCCCATGAGGATATTCAGGTCCGTCTTGGCATCGTTGAGCAGCAAAGCCTGCATAATCGGATTGCAGATAACGCAATCCTCAGCCAAAGAAGGTGCGTCGATGTTCAGATCGGCTTTCATGTTGCTTTCCAGCTTGCAGCCAACTGCCCACACTTCAAACCCAGCCTTTCGAAGAAGGTCTGCGAGAATGCGCGTTTCCCTTAGCATGGCCGTGCATGTTGCTATGCCGACAAGAGATGCTCCCATGCAGGACGCAAACTTGATCGTGTCCTGAACACGTGTCGAGTTAACCGTCTCAGCGCTGACTATCGCGGCAGATTCCATTATGAGATGGTTCTCGGGCTCGTTGTAGAGACGCAGCGCTTCATCATGCATCTCTTTGGTGATTGATGCCTGAACGCAGAAATCAGGCGCCGTCTTGTCCAGATGTTCGCAAGCTGCTACCCGGCAACTCTCGCAAGCAATACCGCTCATCGTCTTCAACGCCTTTCAACTCTTAGAGCGTGATGAGGCTCCGTCCAGTGTCGCAACACAGCACAAAATAACACCCGGCAAAAGGAAAGACAATTCTTGACAAGCGCTCCGACCAGGGCACAAGGTTGAGGACGCGCAGGAAGAGAGGGGGCTTTATCACTTTCGTCCCGAAGACAGCGAGAAGGCCCCTGGCGGATGCGGGGCGTGCGAAAGGATTTCGACGCGTACTTCGGTACGCGAGAAAATGACCCGCTTTCGCCGCCAAAGACAGCGAGGACCCGCCTGGCGAGTTCAGATGGCGCGAAAGGTTGAGGACGCGTACTTCGGTACGCGACGAAACCTTGGAGCGCCAGCTGGACCGCCAGACGGGCCCGCAGCGTCGAGCAGTTTCGCTGGCTGTAAAGCCAGCGAAACCTATTACATCATGCCCATGCCGCCGCCCTGGCCTGCTGCAGCGAGAGCGGAGAGGTCGGGACCGTCCTTGGGGATCTCGTTGATCGTGGCCTCGGTGATGAGGATGAGACCGGCAACGGAAGCTGCGGACTGCAGCGCCGTGCGGGTAACCTTGACCGGGTCGTTCACGCCCATCTCGATCATGTTGCCGTACTCGCCGGTTGCGCAGTTCAGGCCTTCACCGGTGGGCAGGCCCTTGATCTTCTCGACCACAACGGAGCCTTCGAAGCCGGCGTTCTGGGCGATTGCGCGAATCGGGGCCTCGAGTGCCTTGCGGATGATGTCGATGCCGACGAGCTCGTCCTTATCGGTGGTCTCGATCTTGTCGAGCTCGGAGACAACGTCGAGCAGAGCGACGCCGCCGCCAGGAACGATGCCCTCTTCGACAGCTGCGCGCGTAGCCTGCAGCGCGTCCTCGATGCGGGACTTCTTCTCCTTGAGCTCGGACTCGGTTGCAGCACCGACCTTGAGCACGGCCACGCCGCCGGAGAGCTTGGCGAGGCGCTCCTGGAGCTTCTCGCGGTCGAAGTCGGACTCGGTGCGGTCGAGCTCGGCCTTGATCTGGGCGATGCGATCCTCGATGTCCTTCTTATCGCCCGCGCCGTCGACGATGAGCGAGTTCTCCTTGGTGACCTTGACGGTCTTCGCAGTGCCGAGCATGTCGATAGTGACGTCGGCGAGCGTCATGCCGAGATCCTTCGAGACGACGGTCGCGCCGGTGACGGCGGCCATGTCCTCGAGGATGCGCTTGCGGCGATCGCCGAAGCCGGGAGCTTTGATGGCGACGCAGTTGAAGGTGCCGCGCAGCTTGTTGAGCAGGATGGTGGCAAGCGCTTCGCCTTCGACATCCTCAGCGACGAGGAACAGCGGACGGCCAGTCTTGATAATCGACTCGAGCAGCGAGACCATGTCCTGGATGTTGGTGACCTTCTGGTCGGTGAGCAGGATGAACGGATCCTTCAGGTTCGCTTCCATCTTCTCGGCGTCGGTCGCCATGTACGGAGAGATGTAGCCTCGATCGTACTGCATGCCCTCGACGATGTTCACGTCCATACCGAACGTCTGGGAATCCTCGACGGAGATGGCGCCGTCCTTGCCGACAGCTTCCATAGCCTCGGCAATCTTCTCGCCGATCTCGGGGTCGCCCGCGGAGATGGTACCGACGTTGGCGATCTGCTCCTTGGTGTCGATGGTCTGGGCGTTCGCCTTGATGGCCTCGACAACGGCGTTGGTCGCCTTCTGGATGCCGCGGCGGATGCCGAGCGCGTCAGCGCCAGCGGTGACGTTGCGCAGGCCCTCGTTGACGATGACGTCGGCGAGCAGGGTTGCGGTCGTGGTGCCGTCGCCCGCGTCGTCGTTGGTCTTCACGGCAGCCTCGCGGATGAGCTGGGCGCCCATGTTCTCAACGGGATCTTCCAGCTCGACTTCCTTCGCGACGGTGACGCCGTCGTTGGTGACGACCGGCGCGCCGTAGGACTTCTCGAGGGCGACGTAGCGGCCCTTGGGGCCAAGCGTGACCTTCACGGCATCGGCGAGCTTGGAAACGCCGGCCGCGAGAGCGGAGCGGGCGTCAGATTCGAACTTGATATCCTTAGCCATTTTTAGGCTTCCTTTCCTAGAAAGAACTCAACTACGTAAAAGACGGGCTTTGGGGGTAGATCCTGGAAGCGGAATCGCTGCGCGCTCGTGCCGTATGGCCTTGTGGCCAGGCGTGAAGGCGACGCGGAGCGCTTTCGGGGCTGCCGCGGAAAGCCGTCGGGAAAGCTATTCGAAGACCGCGTAGATGTCCTCGGAGCGAAGGATCATGACCTCTTCGCCGTTGACCTTGACTTCGGTTCCGCCGTACTTGCCATAGAGCACGCGGTCGCCTTCCTTCACGGGCACCGGAACGAGGTTGCCGTCCTTGTCGAGCTTGCCCTCGCCCACCTTGAGGACGACGCCCGTCTGGGGCTTTTCCTTTGCGTCGTGCGCGAGGATGAGGCCACCTGCGGTGGTTTCCTCTGCTTCGTCCTGCTTCACGATGACGCGATCGCCGAGCGGCTTCAGGTTCATCATTGCTTGCCTTCCTCTCATCAACCTTGAATCGATGGTTGTTAATACCGAGCTTTCGAGTGCTAGCACTCTTCGAACGTGAGTGCTAACAACATTGGGTTACTATAGCATCTGGGAAGGCGAATGCAAGCATTTTGCAGAAAACTTGAGCGATAGGGACTTAGGTTTTATCGAATCGCCACACTGCGTTCATATTTCAGCTCGCACGCGGAGAGACAAGCCCGCTCTCGTAGGCGCACACCACGAGCTGCGCCCGATCGTGCGCATCGAGCTTTCCCATGATGCGGGCGACGTGCGTTTTCACCGTAGCGGGGGAAATTATCAATTCGCCTGCGATTTCCTCATTGGTAAGCCCCCGCGCGACGAGCATGAGAATCTCTCGCTCGCGATCGGTGAGCAACCGTATAGCCACCCGCGCGCGCGAGCCCTGCGGTATGCCCGTGCGCGGGCGCGATGCCACAAACGTCTCCACCAGACGGCGCATGACCGAGGGTTGGATGAGGGCATCGCCGCGTGCGACGACGTGGATTGCCTCGACGATGTCGTCGGGCTCGGCGTCTTTCAGCAAAAAGCCGCTCGCCCCCGCAGCGAGCGCGTCGTAGACGTACTCGTCGATGTCGAACGTGGTGAGAACAAGGACGTGCGTCCCCGTGAGCAGCGGGTTTGATGTGATGTCGCGCGTGGCGTCGATGCCGTTTCGCACCGGCATGCGGATGTCCATGAGCACCACGTCGGGGCAGATCTTCTGGGCGAGGTAGACCGCCTCCTCGCCGTTGCGCGCCTCGCCCGCGACCGAAAGTCCGTCGTAGGAGTTGAGGATCATGCGGAATCCGCTTCTCACAAGATCCTGGTCATCGGCGACGAGGATGCGCAGCGTCTCCTCGGATGAGGCCCGGTCACCTGCGGCACGCGCGCTGCCGACATCGCGCGCGCCGAAGCCGGAAACCGCAGGAAAGCCCGCCGTATTCCGTCTATCTTCGTTCATAGGATTCCCCTTCCCCGCGCGAGGTACCGAAGCCCGAGGGTGCGTCGCCGACGGGAATGGACGCACGAACGCGGAAGCCGCCACTGGGAAGCGGACCCGCGTCGAGGGTGCCGCCAAGCAGCTTCGCGCGCTCCTTCATGCCGTCGATGCCGTGTCCGCCCATCGAAGGCGCCCCTTTCGCAGCGCCCAGCGAGCCGTCGCCATCATCTTGCACGGTAAGCGTCGCCTTCACGCCGTCGCTTTCGAGGACGATCGACGCGTTTCTCGCGTGGGCGTGGCGGACGATGTTGGTCGTGGCCTCGCGGGCAATGCCGAACAGCGCGATATCGATGAACGCAGGCGTCGCTTCCCGGTCGTAGCCCGACACGTCGAGCGTTGCGGCAACCCCTGCTTCTCGAAGGTAGTCCGCCAAATCCACAAGGCGCGCCGTGCCCTCGGTCGGCGTGGTCTCGGCGGATGAATCCCCCGTCCTGAGCACGCCGATCATCGCGCGGATTTCCTCGAGCGCCTCTTTCGCGGTCTTGTGAGCGAGCGACACCGCCTCCTTCGCGGCGGCGGGATCGCGCTCGATTAGGCGCTCGGCCGCCGCAGTTTGAATGCTGACCGCCGAAAGCGAGTGGGCCGTGATGTCGTGGACCTCGCGGGCGATGCGAACGCGTTCCTCCTCGACGCGGCGGGCAGCCACTTCCTCGCGCGTGCGCTCAGCCTCCTCGGCTCGCTGCTCGGTGGCCCGCACGGAATCACGATGGGCGCACACGGCCAACCCACCGAGCGCCGAGGCGGCCATGAGCACGAGGTTTTGCACGTACGCCCAGAACCACAGCGCAGCCGAGGTTCCGCCGTACGTCGCCGCGGCGAGCCCTAAGGCACTCGCGACGCAGGCGATGGCCATCTCGACGCGCGAGCATTCCACGACGATAGTGAACAGAGCGACCATCGGCCCGAAGACGGCGAGCGTGGAGCCATGGAAGGTGTTTTGCAGCCCGACGAACACCACGAGAGTGAACACGAAGACGAGCCAAGGGGATTTCCTGCGCGCCACGAGGGGAAACGTCGTGAGCGCAAGCGCGATGAAGGACGAGATTGCGGGAACGACCGCCTCGATACCGAGCATGCGGCGCAAGGTCTCATCAGGGAGGATGAGGCTC
>USJN01000124.1 GCA_900554945.1 uncultured Coriobacteriaceae bacterium
CTTATGGCTTCCTCGCGCGCTTGTTGCTCCCCCATCAATGCCACTCTCTGTGCTCGATTTGCGGATTCTCCTGCTCAATCGAATTCGAGCATCTACTCATCCATAGGCGCCTGTCCTATAATCCTTCACGGTTTTTTTGAGGCTGCACCCGCGGCGACGCTTCGGGTGCAAGATGGTGGTCGCGCCGAGGTCGGCACCTTGGGCGCGAAGTGGAGAAAGAGTTTTACGCATGCAAACCAAACAAGAGCTGTTCCTCGACCTTTTGGGAACGGAAGACACCCAGTTCGTCATCCCGGTGTACCAGCGCGTGTACTCCTGGGGCTTGCAGCAGTGCAAAGGGCTGTGGCAGGACATCAACCGCTCGGGCCGCACGGGTAACGCGCACTTCATCGGCACGGTGCTCTATGCGCCCGATCGTTTCGCGAAGACGGCGCAGCACCAACTCGATGTGATCGACGGCCAGCAGCGCATGACCACGCTCACCATCGTGATCGCTGCACTCGTGAAGCACCTGCGCGCCCACGGAGGAACCGCTGACGGCCTTACTGCCGACGATATTTCCCGTGCGTTTCTCCATGTGAAAGCAGGAGATGGTTCGGCGGCGAAGCTTATCCTGTCGCTAAACGATTGCCCGACACTTGAGGCGGTGGTGAACGCTACGCCGATGCCCGAGCGTCCCTCTGAGCGCATCACCGAGAACCTCGACTACTTCTACGGCGAGATGGAGAAGAACGATTTCGACGCCGACGTGCTGTGGGCGGGCATGAAGGTGCTCACGGTGATCGATGCCGAGCTCGACCGCGGCGACAACCCGCAGCTCATCTTCGAGAGCCTGAACGCGCGCGGTGTGCCGCTGACGACGGCCGACCTGGTGCGCAACTACCTGCTCATTGCGATGGACCACGATGAGCAGACGCGCCTGTACAAGGAATACTGGGAGCCGATCGAGGTCATGTTCGGCGACGACCCCGGTGCCGAGAAGCTCAACGCCGCCATTCGCACGTGGCTTTCGATCCGCTTCCCCAAGGTGCGCATCCACGATAAGAGCGAGACGTATTCTGTGTTCAAGACCTACATCGAGGACGAGCACGCGGGCACGCCCGAGGAGCTGCTCGACGAGCTGCGCGGCTTCTGCTTCATGTGGGCCGAGAACTACAACTTCCACGAGGTGAAAGAATTCCGCAGCATGAACTGGGCAAAGGGAAAGCGTCGCACGCTTGTCCCCGAGCGCGCAAGCCAAGGCGGGTTCTAGGGTAAGCGCTGCAGCCTGCGCGATCTACCGCATAAGATGGAAGGAGCCTCGGGCACAATGCTCGAGGCTCCTTTTTTGCTCCCTAAGCTTTCGCGGGAAAAGCGCCTCCTGCGGCGGGTAGTGTTCTTTCCACCGCAGGAGGCTCGCTACGCCGCTCGACGTTCGCTACGCCATGAGCTTCTTGATGCGCTCCATCGCCTCGACGGTGGCGTCGGCGTCGCCAAAGGCGGTCAGGCGCACATAGCCTTCGCCCGAGGGGCCGAAGCCCGCGCCCGGCGTGGTGATGATGTTCGCCTCGGTGAGCAGCTTGTCGAAAAACTCCCAGCTCCCCACACCTTCAGGCGTCTTGCACCAGATATAGGGGCTGTTCACGGCGCCGTAGACGGTGAATCCGGCGGCTTCGAGGCCTTCCTTGATCACGCGCGCGTTGTTGCGGTAGTACGCAAGCGTCTCTTCGATCTGTCGCTCGCCTTCCTCGGTGTAGATTGCCGCGGCGCCGCGCTGGATGATGTAGCTCGCGCCGTTGAACTTCGTGCACTGACGGCGGTTCCACATGGCGTTCAGGCTCTGGCCGTCGCGCTCGAGTTCCTTAGGAACCACAGTATAGCCGCAGCGCGCACCGGTAAATCCTGCGGTCTTCGAGAACGAGCGGAACTCGATGGCGCAGGTCTTGGCGCCTTCCACCTCGTAGATGGAGTGCGGCACGCCCTCTTCGGTGATGAAGCGCTCGTAAGCCGCGTCGAACATGATGATCGAGCCGTTGGCGTTCGCGTAGTCGACCCACACCTTCAGCTGCTCGGCGGTGAGCACCGTGCCCGTAGGGTTGTTCGGGCTGCACAGGTAGATGACGTCCGCACGGCCCTCGGGAAGCGCAGGGCAGAAGCCGTTTTCGGCGGTGGTGGGCATGTAGGTGATGTTCGTCCAGCGCTCGGCGGCGGCATCGTAGTCGCCCGCGCGGCCCGCCATCGCGTTGGAATCGACGTAGACGGGGTACACCGGGTCGCATACGGCGATGACGTTGTCGACGTCGAGGATGTCGCCGATGTTGCCGCAGTCGGACTTCGCACCGTCGGAGATGAAAATCTCATCGTCGGCGATGTCGACCCCGCGTGCGTGGAAATCCTTCTCCGCGATGACCGAGCGCAGAAAGTCATAGCCCTGCTCAGGGCCGTAGCCGTGGAAGGTTTCGGTGCGCGACAGGTCGTCGACGGCGGCGTGCATGGCCTCGATGACGGCAGGTGCGAGCGGGCGCGTCACATCGCCGATGCCCATCTTGATGAGCTTCGCCTCGGGGTGCGCCTCGGAATACGCTGCCGTGCGACGGGCGATCTCGGAGAAGAGATAGCTGCCCGGAAGTTTCTGGTAGTTCGGATTGACCTTAGCCACGAAAGTGCTCCTTGTCGTTTCGGTTCCTGCAAGCGGCGGATGCCGCGTCGCGTGGGCCCGCCTTCGTGCCCACGCTTCTGTGTCGCTCTCCATTTTGCCGCAGTTTGACCGAGCACGCGTGTAATTTAACGTTAACGCCAGTGATTTAACATTATCGCGTGCGGCGGTATTCCCTTACCCGTTTGGAGAACGCGGCCAGCTCCTCGGGGGTCATCTCGTCGAGGCGTTCGAGGTTGGCGGCGAAGTTGGCAAGCGTGCCTTCTTGGCGCGCCTTGAGCGCGGTCGTGCAGTAGCTCACGACAACGCCGGTGAGAAGTGCGATGTAGAAAATGCTTAGGATACTGAGCACCACTGCCGCCACGCGCGCTACCGGTCCCGTCGCGTTCACGTCGCCGAACCCGATGGTCGACACCACTTCGAAAGAGAACCACGCCCCATCGCCGAAGGTGAGGGTTTCGGGGTCGGCGAGCCACACGGCTGCCGAGCATATGAGGAAGGCGATCGCGAACACACAGGTGATAGGCCCGAAACCTGAATGCCTCAGCACGTCCACGAGCATGCGGAAGTTTATCATTCGCTTGCCTCCTCGGTTTCTTGAAGGGTGCCCCCATTCTTCTGGGCGCTCCCCTGCAGCTTGGAAGGCGCAATCGCCTTCGGAAGGGGAATCGCCGCCCCGATGGCCGCAGCCGCGATCGTGACGACGACGCCCTTCACGGGGAAGCACATGATCAGCAGCAGCGCCGTCATCACGGGCTGGCGCATGACGGCTCCCATGCACCCTGCGGTGCACGCGGCCACGCATGATACGGGATCCGCGCTGGTGAGCAGGGAGAAGCCGTAGCCGATGCTCACGCCTGCGAAGATGAGCGGGAAGAAATGGCCTCCGCGCCAGCCCATCTGGATGCAAAACGGGGTGAGCGCGGCCTTTATGAGCCCGGTTGCTATGAGCGCGCCCGCGCCGATTGCGAGGTAGCTATCCATCAGCAGGTGCGTCTGCGACTCGCCCGCGAACATGGTGTAGGGCATCGCCATGCCGCATACCGCGAGGACGATCCCGCCGAGCACGGCCTTCGCGACGGGCCGCTCCCCCATGCGGCTTGCAAGTTTTCCTGATGCCCAGGTCGATGCGTGGAACGCCCACCCCGCGGCACATCCGATGAGGGCGGCGGGTATGACCAGTGCGGCTTCGAGCGCGCCCACTTCCATCCCTGCGAAGCGCGGGAGGCCCATTCCTCCCCCAAACAAGTCTCCGAGCAGCAGAAACGCCGCGAGCGCGCCCGCAATGGCGCACAGGTAGACAAAGGTTTTCTGTGCGCGCGGCAACTTGATGTCGACGTCGCCTTTGCCGTTGCTCGGCGCGTCCGCCGTCCCTGCAAGCGGGGCCACAAAGCCGTACAAGGGGGCGGTGAACAGGGCGGTTAAGGCGGCTTGCGTGCCGATGGTGGTGAGCGCGCGGAAGTCGGCGCCGAAACGCCGCATCCGATCGCCGACCCAGGTGCAGAGCCCTGCGATCACGCCGGTGAGCCCGGCCTCGGGTCCGATCGACCCGCCGAACAGCAGCGGCAGAAGCGCCGCGAGCGAAAGCTTGCCGATGCCCTCGTAGCTGTAGCGGCCGTTTTGCTTCACCTTGGCCATGACCTCGGTAAGCTCTTCGGGCCGCGCGCCCGTCTTCTTGTCGAAATACCCGATGAGAAGGCCGCCGCCGATACACACGATAAGCGGATACGGCAGAAAGCCGAACGGCCCCTCGGCGAGCCCCGGCAGATACGCATCCGCCGCCTGGCCGATGAGCGCGGGCAGCGTGGCCCAGAAGAGCTCGATCCCCTTGTCCATCAAGAAGAAGAACGCCCACACAAACGCGCCGGCAATCGACCCGGTTACGATGACGCAGAGCACGAAGAGCGCGCGGTTGATGGGTTTGGAGAAATTGGTCATGCGGCTCCGATTTGTCGAGGGGCGTCAAGGGCGAACGAATGCAACGCAAACACCTTACTATATCCGCCGGCGTTTTGGCGCAGGAACAGAAGCTGCGGCGCTCACTGGCTGCAAACACGCTATTCGCGAACGAATGCGAGCGCGTTCACGATGTCCCGATCCTCCATCTGGCAAGTTTGTCGGCGCAGGCGTACTCGGCGAAGTCCTTATAGGTAAGCGAGTCGAGCGCGCGGGGCGCCACTGGCAGGTTCAGTTTTTCGCATGCCTGCTCGAAGAGGCGCGTCCCCTCTTCCGCGCGTGTACGATTGTCCATTCAGTCATTTGCTACAATGCCCGCAGGGAGCGATTCGCGCCTGGGCGGTATGCCGAGAGGAGGCCGCCTATGGATGCCTCTGCAGTCGACGCTACGTGCAATAAATTGCTGGTGGTTATCGGCATCATCGGGCTTCTGCTCATAATGTGGGAGTGAACGCGAACCGCGTTTTGAAAAGAAAGAAGCCGGGGAACCCTCTAAAGTAACCCAGCTTTAACCAAAGAAAACGCCGCTCAGGCATATCTGGCGCGCCCTCAGCGCGCATTCTAGCAACACCGGCTGTCGTTTTCAACGGTAACGGCGCGATTTTTGTCATAGTCTCGCCCCGTGCGCTATCTCTCGTTTCGAGCCCTTTCGCTTCCCGCTGCATCATCTTTGGAGTTGTTGTACCCTCCCCCGACAAAGACATGCCTTGCCGCGACGTGCGCAAATGCACTCATGGAGACGCGCCCCGCTGGTCACACATGATTGCGAACGTTTCAGACGAGAAAATAAGTAGGGATTTATCTTGTT
>USJN01000125.1 GCA_900554945.1 uncultured Coriobacteriaceae bacterium
TCATCATCGCTTCGTTCGCGAGCCATATCCACCGCATGCAGCAGATCTGCGACGCTGCGCGCGCGAACGGCCGCAAGGTCGTCGTCACGGGTCGCTCGATGGTGCAGAACACCGATATCGCCCGCAAACTGGGATACCTCAACATCCCCGATGAGGACCTCATCGACGCTTACGAGTTGAAGGGCATCCCGCCTGAGAAAGTCGTCATCATGTGCACGGGCAGCCAGGGCGAGCCGCTCTCGGCCCTCGCGCGCATCGCGAACGGCGAGCACAAGACGATCGACATCGAGGAAGGCGACACCGTCATCATCTCGGCGACGCCTGTCCCCGGCAACGAGAAGGCCGTCACGCGCGTCATCAACTCGCTCGCGAAGATCGGCGCGGACGTGTACGACAAAAGCCGTGCGCGCGTCCATGTTTCGGGACACGCAGGGGCCGAGGAGCTCAAAATCGTCCTCTCGATCGTGCAGCCGAAATCCTTTATGCCCGTCCACGGAGAGTCGACGCACCTTCGCGCCCACGCTCGCCTTGCGGAAGCAACCGGCGTACCTAAGGACAACATCTTTTTGTGCGAGAACGGCGAATCGCTCGAGCTCACTCCCCGCGGCGTCCATCGTGGTGAGGTTGTCCAGAGCGGCATCGTCTACGTTGACGGACTTTCGGTCGGCGACACCTCGCAAGACGTCCTCGATGAGCGCTGCGCACTCGGCGAGCAGGGCTTTGCTTGCATTGCGGCTGCCGTCTCGCTTTCGCGCCACGAGGTGCAGGGCGAGGTCCAGGTGGAGATGCGCGGCATCACCGGCGGAGACGACGCCTACCTCGCGCGCGACGCAGAAGCTGCCGTGAAAAGCGCGCTTCGCAAGGCGCTTGGCAAGAACGCCACGCTCAAGGAGGCCAAGAAGGCCTCGCGCGACGCGCTTTTGTCCCTGCTGTGGGAGCGCACCAAGCAGCGCCCCATGGTTATCGCCAACCTGCTTGAGATCTAAACGACCCAACACGCCCCTGCGCCCCAGCGACGCGGGGGCCTGCTTCGCAAACACGCAGCATCAACGAACCAGTTAGGAGCAACAGTGGCTCGGAAGCCATCTTCGTCGTCGAGGAACACCGCCGCAAACCGTCGCTCGCAAGGTGCGGGGTCTGGGAAGCCGGGCACGCGCAAGGGGCGCAACCCCCGCGCCCAGAAGGCGGCTGACGCCGAGCGCGATTCCCGCAAGCTCATCGACGAGTACGCGAAACGCGATATCGTGGGCATCGCCTTCACGGTCGCGGCGGTCGTGCTCTTCATCGCAGCCGTCATGCGCTCCGACGCGATCGTGACCTCCTTCATTTCGAGCGCGCTTCATCTCACGCTCGGAATCGGTGCCTATATCCTGCCACTGTTCCTGCTCGCTATCGGAATAACCTTTCTCATCCGCTTCGAAGCAGAACGCGTGCCGACCCGCGTCGCAGTGGGTCTTGCGCTCGTTTTCGTCGCTCTGCTCGCAGTGTTCGCACTCGCGACGCCGTTGCCTGAGGGGGCCGACCCTGCGAGAATCCTGTTCAACGAGCATGAGCTGACCGTTCGGGGCGGCTATATCGGAGCGGGCATCGCCTGGCTCGGCATCACATTATTCGGGCAGGTCATCTCAATGGTTATCGTTGTCGGCGTCGCTGTTGCCGGCGTGTGCATCATCGGTTTCTCCATCTCCAAGCTTATCGAGAAAATCAGGGAAAGCCGCGCCGAGCGCCGAGCGGAGGAGGGTACGGGCGCGTCGTTCCCCTTCGTGAGGATTCGCCGCAACTCAAAGGGAATCGATACGGCAGATGAGGAAGCTCCCGAGGTCGACGGCAGTGCCGAGACGCGGGTCATCGCCGCGCATCCCCTGGCAACCCCCGAATCCATCGCACAGGGAACGTCATCCTCCGCGAAAACCCGAACCCTCGGCCGCGCAGAGCGCAAGGCGGCTCGCCTCGCCGAGCTCGAGGAGCAACAGGCGAGCACTTCCGATGGGGGAGAGGCTCAACCTGCCTCGATGCCGACCCGCAGGATCGAGCCCATCGAGGGCACGTCCTCGTCGCTCACGCGAAAGCTCGGCAAAAAGGCTGACTCCGACGCAGCGGCACCGCAAGAAGAAGCGCCCAAGCCCAAGAAGGCTAAGCGTGCGAAGCTGCCCGCAAGTGCCCCGACGCCGCTCGAAGGGTTCACGCTGCCCTCGATGGACCTGCTTTCCTATTCCAACGACCCCGAGAAGGACCGTGCGTCCGAAATCGAGCTCCAAGATACGGCTGCCCACCTGCAGGAAACGCTCGCCGACTTCCATATCATGGCCGACGTCGTCGGGTGGGTCGCAGGCCCCACGGTAACACTCTTCAAAGTAGACCTTCCTGCAGGCGTGCGCGTGAGCCGCGTCACGGCACTCTCCGACGACATTGCGCTCGCGCTCGCCGCACCAGGTGTTCGTATCTTCGCGCCTATCCCCGGGACGAACTACGTTGGCATCGAGGTGCCTAACCGTACCCGCCAGACCGTCTTTCTAGGCGACGTCCTCAAAGACGCCGACGGCGGCCCGCTGCTCATGGCCATCGGCAAAGACGTCGAGGGCACGTCGATCATCACCGATCTTGCGAAGATGCCCCACCTGCTCATCGGCGGCACGACCGGCTCCGGTAAATCAGTGTCCATCAACGCCATGATCATGTCGATTCTCATGCGCGCGACGCCCGCCGAGGTCCGCTTCATCATGATCGACCCGAAGCGCGTCGAGTTCACGCCCTACAACGGCATTCCTCATCTCTACGTCCCAGTCGTGACCGAGGCGAAGGAGGCAGCGAGCGCGCTCGCCTGGGGCGTTGCCGAGATGGAACGCCGCCTGAAGGTGTTCTCGAAGGTCGGCGCCAGAAACATCGGCCAATACAACGCGAAGGTGCATGCGGCTCTTGAGAGCGCGGAGGCGACCGAGGAACCCGTTCCCGAGGAGCTTGCAACGCAGCTCCCCTATATCGTGATTATCATTGACGAGCTTGCCGACCTTATGATGAACGTCGGCAAGGAAGTCGAGTTCTCTATCAGCCGCATCGCGCAACTTGCCCGTGCTGCGGGCATTCATCTCATCGTGGCGACGCAGCGCCCTTCCACCAACGTGGTGACCGGTCTCATCAATGCGAACATCACGAATCGCATCGCGTTCAACGTGGCGTCCGGCATTGACTCGCGCGTCGTTTTGGACACCCCAGGCGCTGAGAATCTCATCGGTTTGGGTGACATGCTCTTCAGCAAGCCCGAGTACGCGAAACCGCAGCGTATCCAGGGGTGCTATGTCTCCGAGGACGAGATCAACGCTGTGGTCGACGCGCTGAAGGAACAGGGACAGCCCGAGTACCACTCCGAGATTTTGAAGACCAACATCGTGACGAACCTCTCGCAGTCGCCCGACGGTTCAGGCGGCACGGTGGAGGAGGACGACCCGCTTATCTGGGAAGCGGCCGACATCGTCGTGTCATCGGGTCTCGGATCGACCTCGAACATTCAAAGGCGCTTGAAGGTGGGGTATTCGCGAGCAGGTCGTATAATGGACATGCTTGAGGAACATGGAGTTGTCGGCCCGCCCAACGGCAGCAAGCCGCGCGAGGTTCTCGTCGACGCCATGGAGCTCGAGACACTGAAAGTATTCGAAGCGAACGACGCCGCAAAGGAGTAGAAGGTGGCTAGCAATACGACATTCGGCGCTGTACTCAGGGAAGCGCGCGAACGCCGGGGGATGGACGTCCAATCCATCGCACGGCAGATGCGCGTTCGCGCCGACATCATTCGCGCAATCGAGAACAACGACTTCACGCGCATGCCGCCTCGCGGGTACGCGAAGAACATGGTCGCCACCTACGCGCGCATCGTCGGCGTCAACCAGACGACCATCACGCGGATGTACCTCGAGGCCGCAAACGCCTACGAGACGGGGAAGATGAAAAACGACTCGTCGCGCGTTCCGAACATGAGGTCACAGCGCTCGTCGCGCGGCTCGAACTCACGGCAGGCCGACGATTCATCGCGAAGGTCATCGGGACGCCTCATGTTCGACGACAGGCACGACGCGCGTGGAACTGCTCGCAGCAACGACCATGTGCACACCTCGCGCAGGCCGCTCTCACCGGGAAGCCCTCAGTACACCAACCTCTACGCGGCACCGCAGAACGTGACGCAACAGCGCCCGAAGCTTCCGCTTCTCATCGGCATCGGCATCATCGCCGTGATTGTCATCATCATCTGCGTGTTCGTGTTCGGCGGCAAGGAGTCCCAACCCGCTCAGGAAACGCCGACCGTGCCCATCACGGGCTTGTCGGATACTTCGAACAAGCAGGCGCAAGGCGACACCGACAGTTCCTCGGACGCAGACTCCCAAACCCAGCAGTCTTTCGTCGCGCCGACAAAGGCCACCTTCACCTACAAGGTCGCGTCGGGTTCGAGCGTCTATATCGAGATCTACGAAAACGGATCAAGCTCGGCATCCGTTGCTGAGACGGTTACAGGCCCGGCCGAGAAGTCCTTCGACGTCACGACCAAGCTGCGCTTCATCTCCGACGCTTCGAGCGCCGTTGAGGTCACCGTCGACGGGGAGAAAGTCGACTTGACCGAGAACAGCAACGGCATGTACGACTACACCGTCGACTTCTCGCAGATTCTTGCGAAATGGCAGCAGGATCACGGCCAGTCGTCCTAGTCGTCGAGCGCAACCTCAAGCGATTCTGCGAAATCGACTTCGACGTCGTCGTCCAGCAGCACGAAAAGCACCACCTCTTCTTCGTCGAGCAACGCAACCTCGACGAAGAGCACGACCCGCACATCCGA
This sequence comes from uncultured Coriobacteriaceae bacterium, assembly GCA_900554945.1. GTDB lineage: Bacteria > Actinomycetota > Coriobacteriia > Coriobacteriales > Eggerthellaceae > Ellagibacter. The sequence goes on from USJN01000125.1 coordinate 4,823, forward strand.
ATAAGCAAGGAGGCCCACATGGCAAAGGAATCGAGCTTCGATATTGTTTCGACCGTTGACATCCAGGAAGTTGACAATGCTTTCCAACAGGCTAAACGCGAGATTTTGCAGCGCTACGATCTGAAGGACTCGGGCGCTGAGATTACACTCGACAAACAGAACAAGACCCTTGGCATCCACGCACCAGCAGACTTCGTCGCCCGCCAGGTGAAAGACGTGATCGGCAGCAAGCTCGTGAAGCGCGGGATCGAACTTACCGCTGTGAAGTGGGGCGAGCCGCAAGCCGCAACTGGGCAGAGCGTGCGTCTTTCCGCCACGATCGTCGACGGCATCGACAAGGAAACGGCAAGCAAGATCAGCAAGGACATCCGCAACCTCAAGCTGAAGTGCAAGGCGACCATCGAAGGCGACAAGCTCCGCGTCTCCTCGGCTTCCCGCGACACGCTTCAGGAGGTCATCGCCTTCCTGGAGGGCCAAGACTACGGCCAACCGCTTCAGTACACGAACTATCGCTAGGAATTCTTGTTCATGACAGTGGAAGTTACCCAAGGCGGCGGGCGCTCCGTCGCCTTCATC
>USJN01000126.1 GCA_900554945.1 uncultured Coriobacteriaceae bacterium
CGACGTGGTTGTTGTTGGAGCCGACGATCTCGCGCAGCATGTAGTCGGACAGGTCTGCCAGAGCCTGCGGATCCTTCACGTTCACGGTGCCGCTGCCCTCGACGACGAGCGCCTTGAGCTTCTTGGAGCCCATGACGGTGCCGAGGCCCGCGCCTGCGGAGTGGTTGCGGGAATTCATCATGCAGGCATAGGGGAGCAGGTTCTCGCCTGCAGGGCCGATGGTCGCGACGCAGGCGCTGACGCCCTCGAGGCGGTTCAAGACCTCGGTCGTAGCGCGGGTACCAAGGCCCCACACCATCGAGCCGTCCTTGATCTCGACCGTATCATTCTTGATGTGAAGGTAAACCGGCTTGTCGGACTTGCCTTCGACGATGATGGCATCGTAACCGGCCATCTTGATTTTCGCGCCAAGCATGCCGCCGCAGTGCGCGTCGACAACCTGGTAGTCGGTGGTGAAGGTGGAAAGGAAGCAAACCGTGGTGCGGCCAGCCAGCGGCACGCCGGTTGCGGTCAGAGGACCGACGGCGTAAACGATCTTTGCGTCCTCGCTCAGAGGATCGGTGCCCGGGGCGACCTCATCGTAGATGATCTTGTTCGCCAGGCCCATGCCGCCGATATAGTCCTCATAGGGTGCGGTCGGCTCGGTGGTGATGGATCCAGTCGTGAGGTTCACGCGCAAGATCTTGCCGGCCCAGCCATATGACTTCGTGTCAGCCATTGTTGCATCTCCAAATCTCTCGCTTATCGTGCGTTGCGTGACACGTCAAGGCGACTTGGGGTTGCAGACGATACAAACTCGTCGGGCGGAGTTTCTCATCTGGGTGCAATACCCCTGTACCCTCTTTGAGGGTAATTGGGCAAAATTGCAGGTAAACGCAGTTTTGCCCCCGAAAGAGGGTACGAGGGGTTTTCTTGGGAGGGCATACTGCTTACCGTTGCGTGACCTATCAAGGCCAAATAGTAGAGGGGGAGCCACTGGGATGCGTACCTTATATATAGGTGCGTGAGGAACCCGGGGCCGAAGGAAGAGACTCACCGATATGTGAGGGGGAGTACCAAAAATGTCAGATACCAATATCAACGGCAGCGCCCCTGAAGAGAGCCCGACGAACGCCGTCGAGCAAACTGAAGCTGTGGAAGCAAAGCCGAAGCATGCGATGACCCGTCGCCAGGTGCTTGCAATGGCAGGCTGCGGCGTCGCCGGTCTCGTTGTGGGCGGCGTGCTGGCGTCGTGGGGCGTCACGAGTCAGTCGATCGCATCGGGCCGCATCGACATCCGTCACACCGCAACTAAGATGATCGTCACCGATCGTGCCCGTTGCTCCGGATGCCAGCGCTGCGAAATGATGTGCACCTTGAAGAACGACGGCCGCGTGTGCCAGAACATCGCGCGCGTCCGCGTTTGGGATAACTACAACTGGGGTACCAGCCCCGACACGGGCGAAGGCTCGTTCGGCGACGGCAACCCGGGCGCATGCGAGTTCACCGTCGAGCACTGCAAGCAGTGCGCCGACGCGTGGTGCATGAAGTACTGCCCGGTCCACGCCATCAAGCCCGACGAGAAGACGGGCGCCCGCACGGTCGACCCGAAGCTGTGCATCGGTTGCGGCATGTGCGCGCAGGCTTGCCCCTGGAACATGCCTCGCATCGATACCGAAACGGGCGTTTCCACGAAGTGCATCTCCTGCGGCCGCTGCGCAGAGCAGTGCCCCAACGGTGCCATCCAGTTCATCGATTGGGAAGATATCGCGCAGAAGTGCATCGACATGGGCGTCGTTCGCACGACCACGCTCGTCTCTGCGTAAGCGTCGGCTTCCCGCTGATGCAAGGTAAGTAAGTCAAACGATCGATTCGGAAAGGAGCGAACAGACGATGTTGGACGACGCAGCGGTGTTCTCGATTCTCTCCAAGTGCTTTGCTCCCGTCGATAAGGCGGAATGGGAGAATCTGTCCGCGCGCGAGGCGTGGGCCGAGTTTCTCGATGGCGCGCGCTTCATCCTTCAGAACGGCGGAAGTCTCGGGCTTGACAAGAGCCCCGCGGACTACCGTCGCGGCAACCACGCGCCTTTGCAGGATTTCCTGTCGGAGTGCGAGGTCTGCGCGCTGTTCTGCCCTCCTACCTACGAAGAGATGCGGCAGTTCGCTGCCCGCCACTTCACGGGAGGCTTGCCCGAATCGGCGCTTCCTATCGAGTCGCTTTACGTGAACACTGCCAAGGCAGGCGATTTGCTTTCGCCCGTCGATGGCAAGGGGATGTATCTGGGCACTTCCGCCCGCTACATGTCCGCGCTCGCGGAGCGGCTGGGGTTCGGCATTCCGTCCGAGTTCTCCGATTGTCCCGACCATCTGGCTCTCGAGCTTGACATGGTCGCGGTGCTTCTGAGGAGCGGAATGGTGGACGAGGCGCGAACGTTTCTCTCCGAGAGGTTCAATTGGCTTACCGCGTATCGCAGACGCCTTATCAATCTGGGAAGCGAGGCGAACTTCTACGTTTGCCTGTGCGATCTGCTCATCGGCATCGTTGCCGAGCAGGCAGAAGATGCGGCGTGAGCGATAAAGCATCAGGGGGAGCGAAGACGATGACGCGAGATGCATATAGAGAGGAATCAGCAATGTCAGAAAACGCTATTACCAGGCGAAGCTTTCTGGCCGGAAGCGCCGGGGTCGCTGCCGTTGCGGCGGGCGCGGGCTTTTTGAGCTTCAACGCTTGGGAGCAGGCGGATGCGCGCGGGACGAGCGATATCGATCATTACACCGCCCACTCGCTGTGCAACTCCTGTTCATCGAAGTGCGGGTTCACGGGATACGTCGTTGACGGCAAGCTTGGCAAGATGATCGGCGATGCGAACCATCCGAACTGCGAAGGCACGCTGTGCGGTCGCGGCTACGGCTTCGCCTCCATCGCCTACAACGAGGATCGCCTGACCGACCCGCTTAAGAAGAACGGCGGCAAGTTCGAGAAGATCACGTGGGACCAGGCCTACAGCGAGATCGCCGAGAAGGTCAAGGCGATCATCGACGAGAAGGGCCCCCAGGCGCTCGCCATGGTGCAGGACCCGCGCCCGAGCGGCTCGTATTACACCAAGCGTTTCATGAACGCACTTGGCAGCGCGAATGTCTACACGCACGGTGCCGCTTGCAACTTGTCGAAGAACGCTGGGTTTACCCAGGTCATCGGCACGGGTGACTTCACCTCCGACGTGGCGAACTCCAAGATGACGATGTTCATCGGCCGCAGCTACGCCGACGCAATCAAGCCGAGCCAACTGCATGCCATGCAGAAGGCGCACGAGAACGGCGCCGAGCTTGTGATCGTCGACCCGCGCTTGAACAACTCCATCGCGTTCGCCGATGAGTGGGTGCCGATCAACCCTGGCACTGACCTGGCTTTCATCCTGGCCATGGCTCATGTTGTCGTGCGCAACAAGCTCTACGATGCGAGCTACATCGCCGAGAACACCGTCGGCTTCGAAGAGTGGGCCGACTACCTGAAGGATTGCACGCCTGCATGGGCAGAGGAGATTACCGGCATCTCGAAGGACACGATCGAGCGCTTGGCAACCGATCTTGCTACGGCAGCCCCGGCGGCCTCCATCGAGCCTTCTTGGCGCGGTGCCTATGGCTGCAGCTATGCAAACTCCGGCGAGACCGCTCGCGCGGTGTGCTGCTTCAACACGCTCCTCGGCTGCTGGAACCAGGAAGGCGGCGCCTTCTTCGGCAACTCCGTGAAGGCGGGCGACCTCGACAAGGAGAAGTTCCCGTCCGTCCCCAAGCCGGAAGGCAAGATTGCGGGTGCAGACGAGTACCCGCTGTCCCTTGCGGGCATGGGCGTGAACGTCTATGCAGCCGAGCTTGCCAAGAAGGGCGAGATCAAGGGCATGTTCTTTTACAATTCGAACATGGTTGCGGGTTACTCCAACCCCAAGTACCTTGAGGACTGCCTCTCGAACCTCGAGCTTTCCGTTGCCATCGACATCCAGATGACCGAAACCTGCCAGGCTTGCGATTACGTGCTTCCGGATACGTCGTATCTGGAGCGCTTGGAAGTTCCTGAGTTCATCGGCGGCAAGATCCCCGCAGTTTCCCTGCGCGACCAGGTAATCGAGAAGATTCACCCGAATACCAAGCCGGTCGACGAGATCTTCACCGAGCTCGCCGAGGCATGCGGCGTCGGCGAGTACTTCCCGTTCACGGTCGAAGAGCTCGCGGATGCGCAGCTTCGCACAGTGGGTCTCACGCTCGATGGCCTGAAGGCTGCCGGCACCGCCCGCTTCCCCGAGAAGACTTTCAAGTTCGGCAAGACGCCGACGTGGAAGACCCCCACGGGCAAGATTCAGTTCTCGAGCGAGGCATGCCACGCGGCTGGTTACCCGAGCGTTCCTCAGTGGACCGAGCCCGTCGCGAGCGTTCCCGAGGGCGATGGCTACTTCCGCCTGATCGGCGGCAAGCAGGCTGTTCATACGCACACGCAGACCGCGAACGTGCCGGCGCTCATGAACATTTCCAAGCAGTACAACCTCGATCGTGTTTGGATTAACGCAAGCCGCGCTGCGAAGCTCGGTATCGCCGAGGGCGACGAGGTCGAGATTTCCAATGATGAGGCAAAGGGTACGGTGAAAGTGCACGTCACCGAGCGCATTAACCCCGAGGCTCTGTACATGCCGAGCCACTACGGATGCAGCTCCAAGGACGAGAAGACCGCCTACGGGTTCGGCCTGCGTCAGATGGACTTCGTGCCCTTCCGCATTGAGCCTGGCTACGGTGGCATCTGCTCGCAGGAGGCTATCGTGAGCGTCAGGAAGGTGGGTGCATAAACATGGCCCGTTATGGAATGTTGATCGATACCACGAAGTGCATCGGCTGCTACACCTGCCGTCTTGCGTGCCAGAGGCAAAACGGCCTTGAGCCGGACGAGGCGTTCGTCCGCTTCGAGGACCGCGAAACTGGCACGTATCCCCAGGTTGGCGTCGAGCATGTGCCCCTGCAGTGCATGCATTGCGAAGATGCGCCCTGCACGAAGGTGTGCCCGACCGGCGCTGCCCATATCGGCACCGACGGTATCGTCCAAGTTGATCAGGGCCGCTGCATTGGCTGCTTGTACTGCATGGCAGCGTGCCCGTATCAGGTTCGTGTGCGCAACTCTAAGACCGGCGCGGTCGACAAGTGCCGCTTCTGCCACGTGTCGAACTACGAGAACGGTACTGAGATGTGCACCTGCGTGACGGCTTGCCCGACCCATGCTCGTATCTTCGGCGACTTGGATGATCCGGATTGCGAGCTGGTCAAGGAAATCAATCGCACGCACGCGGCTCCTATCGCCGGCGATCTGACCAAGTCCAAAGTTTTCTATGTGAGGTGATGAGAGATGACCTTCGAACC
>USJN01000127.1 GCA_900554945.1 uncultured Coriobacteriaceae bacterium
GGGGATGTGCGAACCCAGTGTTATCATATCGTGACTAATGAAACCAAGGGCGAGTGAGGCTCAAGCTATGTTGTTGTGCGCACAATATGTTCTGCCCGTCACCTCCGACCCCATCGTCGGGGGCGCCGTTCTCGTTCGAGACGGACGAATTCGGGACATCGGCAAAACCGAGATGCTCAGGCTGCGCTATCCGGACGAAGAGGTGCTCGACTACGGAACGGCCGCCATCATGCCCGGTCTGGTCGACCTCCACACTCATATGGAGAACTCGATCATGCGGGGCATCGTGCACGACGTACCCTACATCACCTGGCTCGCTTCCGTCGCCGCCCTCTCCGCGAAGATGGAAGTGTCCGACTGGTACGACTCCGCCATCTTGGGCGGCCTGGACGCGCTTGCATCCGGCATCACCTGCGTGGCGGACATCACCACCACGGGTGCTGCCTGCACGGCGGCCCAGAAGCTCGGCCTTCGCGGCGTGATCTATCGCGAGGTGGGCGTCATGGACAAGCGCCGCATCGACTACGCCATGCGCGCCGCCGAAAACGACATCATGCATTGGTCCCAGGAAGTGGATCCCGACCGCATCTCGATCGGCATCGCGCCCGCTCCCATCTACATGTGCCACCCCGCCGTGTTCGGCAGGGTCTCCGAGCTCGCCACGCGCGACGACCTGCCCGTGGCCATGCACCTTGCCGGCAGCCGCGAGGAGTACTACTTCGTGAAGCGCGGCTCCTCGTCGTTCTCCGTGCACGGCGAGTCGGTCCGCCGCGGCTTCCTCGAGATCCCGCCTTGGCTCCCGACGGGCGTTTCCCCTGTTCGCTATGCGCTGAACTGGGGCGCCTTCGAGTCTCCCAACGTACTCGCCGTCCACTGCGTGCACACCGACGAGGAGGACGTGAAGAAGCTCAAGGAGTACAACGTGGCCATCGCCGTGTGCCCGCGCTGCAACGCGCAGCTCGGCATGGGCGTGGCGCCCGTCGACGAGTTCATGCGCGCCGGCCTGCGCGTTGGCATCGGCACCGACTCTCCCGCCGCCACCGACTCGACCGACATGCTCTCCGAGATGCGTCTTGGCATGCTTATACAGCGCGCTGTCAACGTCGGGCGCTTCCTCGATTCCGAGTCGATGCTCGAGATGGCGACCATCGGCGGCGCCCGTGCGCTCAAGCTCGACGACGAGATCGGGTCGCTTGAAATCGGCAAGCGCGCTGACATCATCGCGGTCGACCTTTCGAGCTCGCAGCAGTCGCCTTCGACAAACCCCGTCTCGGCAATGGTGAACACCTGCACCTCCGCCGACGTCATCATGACGATGGTCGACGGCAAGACGCTCTACGAGCGGGATAAATGGCACATCGACGTGGAGGTTGCCAAGCACATTGCCCGCGTCATCGAGATCCGTGGAAAGCTGAGGCTGTAACCCATGGCCAAGAAATCCGGCAACAAGCAGCAGAAGCTGACGGCGCAGCAGAAAAGCGACCGCATCAAGGCGGCGAAGGAACGCGAGGCGCGCGCGCAAGCGCAACGGGAGCGCTCGGCTAAGATGAAGAAGATCTTCACCGTGGTCGTGTGTGTGATTCTAGTTCTGGCGCTCGGCATTCCCACGATCGCGCTGTCCGTGCTCACGGCGTAACGGTGGCAGCCGGGCAGTCTTGCGGCGAGCCGCAGGGCTGCCCGGCTGTTTTTTCGTTTGAGGGGAACGTGCGGAAATCGTGGCGTGGTGCGCGGTGTGCTACCATAGACCGCTGCTGTGCCCGATAATGGTTCGGTACGCGTGGCAACCCTTTCCGGTCTGTTCCTCCGAAGGAGTTAGTTTTGTTTGGCATAGGTGGATTTGAGCTTTTCCTCATTCTGCTGTTCGGTTTCCTTATCTTCGGCCCCGACAAGCTTCCCGCCATGGCGAAGACGCTTGGCAAGGCCATCGCGAAGTTCCGCAGCGCCCAAGATGAGATGAACAAGGTCATCAAGGAAGAGAAGATCTTCGACCCCGACGCGGAAGACCCGTTCAAGAACCCTCTCGACGCGCTCGAGAAGATGGGCAACGCCGCAGAGTCGGGTGCGAAGAACGTGAAGAAGGCCGCAACGTCTACAGTGAACGCCGCGAAGAACGCGAAGCAGGAGAGCTTCTCCGAGCGCAAAGCGCGCTACGACCGCGAGCGTGCTGCTCGCAAGGAGGCTGAGAAGGCCGAGGCCGAAAAGCAGGCGGCTGCCGATGCGGTCGCTGCGACCGCGGCACGCGCCGAGGCGAGCAAAGCCGACGCGAAGCCGACCGCCGATGAGCTCTACGGCAACGCCAACGCATCTGAGAGCAAGGAAGCGAAGGCGGCTGCCGCCGACGCGGCTACAAGCGAAGAGAAGGGGGAGTAAGCGATGCCTATCGGTCCTGCCCGAATGCCCCTTTTCGACCATCTGGGCGAGCTGCGCATGCGCCTTGTTCGTATCGTGGTCGTGCTGCTCATCGCCGTCTGCGTGTTCTATATGGCAACGCCGACGCTTTCGGTCATCCTGTTCGCGCCTATCTCGGAGTTTCTCCCCGAGGGATTCCAGCAAGGCATGTATACGACGCCCTTCGACGCGTTCGCAACGCGTTTCAAGCTGTCCTTCTGGGCATCGGTCGTCGCGTGCTCGCCTGTCATCCTCTGGCAGATTCTCGCGTTCTTCCTGCCGGCGCTCAAGCCTAAGGAGCGCAAGTGGTTCATCCCGACGTTCGTGATCGCGGTGTTCCTGTTCATCTTCGGCACGCTGTTCTGCTACTTCATCATCCTGGACCCGGCGTTCCAGTGGCTCACCGACCAGGCGTACGGCATGAGCGCGCAAGTGCTTCCGCAGGCATCGTCCTACCTTGACATCATCATCAAGTTCGAAATCGGCTTCGGTTTCGCCTTCGAGCTGCCGGTCGTCGTGTTCTACCTGGTCATCTTCGACATCATTCCCTACAAGAAGATGCGTGGGCAGTGGCGCACCATCTACGTCGTGCTCATGGTGCTCTGCGCGATGATCACTCCGGACGCGAGTCCTATCACGATGCTGCTCATGTTCGCTGCGCTCGTCGTGCTCTACGAGGCGTCGCTTCTGCTGGCGCGCATCGTGCTTTCGAAGCGCATTAAGAAGCAGAACGCCGAGCTTGCCGCGGAGGAAGCGGAGGACTAGCTCGCTTCGCTTTGTTGATTCGGTTAAGGCCACTCGTCTAGGGTGGCCTTACGTATATATCTGCGTTCTACTACCATAGAAGGCGGATGGACGGCGCGTCTGGGAAGACGCCTTTCGCGATGGGGGTTTCATGCACGAACTGGGAATCATGACGGGCGTCATCGAGGCTGCCGAGAAAGCTGCGCGCGATTCGGGCGCGACCCGTCTTCTGAAGGTTAACCTGTCGATCGGCGAGATGACCGAGGCGATCGAGGATGCGCTCGTGTTCGCGTGGGAGGCCCTCACCGAGGACGACCCGTATGCGAAGGGCGCCGAGCTTGCCATTAACATGATCAAGCCGAAGAGCCGCTGCCTCGAATGCGGCGCCGTCTTCGAGCACGATAGGTTCCATATGTTCTGCCCGGAATGCGATGGGTTCGCAACCGAGCTTCTGTGCGGGCGGGAGCTGCAGATCGATTCGATCGAAGTCGACCTGCCCGACGATGAGGAAGGAGATTCCCATGAAGATTGATATGAAGCAGCCTATTCTCGATAAGAACGACGCCATCGCGCGCGAGCTGCGCGAACGGTTCGCCGAGCACCACGTGTACGTGGTTGACCTTTTGGCGAGCCCGGGGTCGGGCAAGACCTCGACCATCTTGGCCACGATTGACGCCCTACGTGATGAGTTCAACATCGCCGTCATCGAGGGCGATATCGCGAGCAGCGTCGACGCCGAGAAGATCAAGGCGCAGGGGATTGCCGCCGTGCAGATCAACACTGGTGGGGCGTGCCATCTGGAAAGCGCCATGATCAAGCGCGCCATCGACGTGCTCGACCTTGAGCGTCTCGACCTGATTATCGTGGAGAACGTCGGTAATCTCGTGTGCCCGACGGACTTCGATTTGGGCGAGAACGCCAAGGTCATGATTTTGTCGGTGCCGGAAGGCGACGATAAGCCGCTCAAGTACCCGGGCGTCTTCCAGGTTTCTGAGGCAGTCATCTTGAACAAGGTGGACACGATGCCGGTGTTCAACTTTAACCAGGAGGCTTTCGAGGAAAGCGTGAACCAGCTGAACCCGCAGGCTCCTATCTTCCCTCTCTCCGCGACGACGGGCGAAGGCCTGGAGGCGTGGACGAGCTGGCTCGCTGAGCGCATCCGTAAGGCGTAATTCGACCTGCGAGTGGGCAACCCGCGAGGTTGAGGCCGCGGCCAGGGGCCTGTGCTCAAACGGTTCTCGCTGCGCTGCGGAACTGCGCGCGGAACCCCTGCCCGCGGCCTTTCGAGTCGAAGGCGGAGTTCAACCTACGAGGCTTGAAGTTGCAACGCGTCTGAAACAATGGACTGGCATACTTAGTCGCATCACGCGGATTGTTGCGCAAGGAGGCTCTATGAAAGCTGGGGACAAGTATCAGGCATGCGTCGACGCGCTCGCGGCGTACGTGAAGGGCGTCGGCTTCTCGCAAGTCGTCATCGGTCTTTCGGGCGGCATCGACTCGTCGGTGACTGCGGTCATGGCAGTCGACGCGTTCGGCGCCAAGAACGTCCACGGTGTGCTTCTTCCCGGTCCCTACTCGACTGGTCATTCCATCGATGATGCCCTCGCCTTGGCGGAAAACCTCGGCATCGAGAGCCATACGGTGTCGATCTGCGAGCCGTTCGAGGCATTTGAGCAGGTCATCCGCAAGTCCTATAAGGAAAAGCTCGAGGGTTTGGCTTCTGAGAACACGCAGGCCCGTTGCCGCATGGTGATTCTCATGGCCCTTTCGAACGCGAATCGCTGGATGCTCGTGAACACCGGCAACAAGTCCGAGGCGGCGATGGGCTACTCCACGCTCTACGGCGACACGGCGGGCGCGTTTGCCCCGCTCGGCGGCTTATACAAGACCGACGTCTACAAAGTGGGCCGCTGGCGCAACGAGCAGGCGCGCGCGGCTGGCGACGTCGAGCCCATTCCCGAGAACGTGTTCATAAAGCCGCCGAGCGCCGAGCTCGCTCCCGGCCAGAAGGACGAGGCGTCTATGGGCATCGACTATGAGACCCTCGACAAGCTGCTGATCGCCGTGCAAGAGCAGGGACAGTCGGTCGAGGACGCGTGCGATGCGCTGGGCTTTGACATTATGCAGGCGACAGGCCTGCTCGCACGAGTGGACTCCTACGCGTTCAAGCGTGCTCAGGAACCTCCCTTCCCCGACGTGAAGTTCTACGGGTAAGGCTGATAAATGG
>USJN01000128.1 GCA_900554945.1 uncultured Coriobacteriaceae bacterium
CGCCCTTGGGCGACGCGGTCGCATCGAATGCCTCCAGATTACCTTCTTACGGAAAAACCATCGTACGTATGAGCGGCGTAGTTGCTGGCTACCGCGGTGCGCCTGCGGTCTTGAACGGTCTCGATTCCTGCCTCCTTTCGGGTAGTGTCGTCGGTATTGTGGGGCACAACGGGGCTGGGAAAACGACGTTTGCCCGGTGCATGGCCGGCCTTCTCAAGGAAAAGGCGGGGGTGATCGAGGTCGACGACGTGCCGCTTCGCGCAAGGAAACGGGCGGGGCGCGTGTACCTGGTTATGCAAGAACCGGGGTACCAGTTGTTCAGCAGCACGGTTGACGATGAGCTTGCAAGCGCGTGCTCTTCGGATGGCGCGGAAGACAGCCTAGGTAATAAGGACCGGATTGCAGCAATAAAGGCTGCGCTTGCTCTCGAGGGTCTTGCCGACAGGCACCCGCTTTCCCTTTCAGGCGGGGAACGCCAACGGCTTTCCATCGCCGCGGGCTTGCTTTCGAGTGCCCGCGCGATGATTCTCGACGAGCCTACGAGTGGCTTGGATTATCGCAACATGCGTCGAATAGATGCCCAAATCGCGCGTATGCGCGATGCGGGAATCGCTGTCTGCGTTGTCTCGCACGACTATGAATTCCTCTGCTCGGCATGCGATGAGATAGCTCTGGTCGAAGACGGGCGCATCGCCGAGCGCTTCCCCTTAAACAAGGCAACGCTTCCGAAGTTGAAGCTCAATTTCGGGTTTGCAGAAATACAGTAACAAGAGAAAGGTTTCACAATGACAAGTAAAGCAACAATCGGTTCTGCCGCCAAGGAACGTAATGGCTTGAGCCCGAAAGACTTCGTCTTTATCGCCGTGTTCGGCATCCTTTTGTTCCTAGTGTTCATGGTGTTCTCGATTATCTTTAGCGCGAATGCCAACCTGTGCTGGTTTACTCACACGGTAGGCGCGTTGTTCGCTGGTACCGTGTTCATGTACCTGGCCTATCGCGTCCCGAAGCGTGGCACGATCGCCATCATGGGCATTATAGTTGGTGCGGTCGGTCTTCTCATGGGTATGTTCTGGAGCGGTCCTGTCGGCATTGTTGTGGGCGGTATCGTGGCAGACCTTATCGCAGGCGATCCGCAGAAGCGCACCAAGACCAAGCTTATCTGTGCCTTTGCCGCGTTCACGTTCTGCTTCTGGCTGGGGCAGATCTCTCTCATCCTTATGATGGGCGAGGCCTATGCCGAGATGTGCGTTCAAGCCGGCATGACCCTCGAGTACGGCCAAACGCTCGTTAACTCGATTCTAAGCCCAATGGGCGTCGTTACCGGCGCTGCCACCATCGCTGGCGGCCTTATCGGCGGCTTCATCGGTACCAAGGTGTTCTCGAAGCACTTTGCCAAGCTTGGCATGTAGATTAACGGCCGGGAGGTAAATATGGCAATGACCCGGGAAGACGGTACTCTAACAGCAGGAGTGGGAAAGGACGTGGGGAAAGAAGGTCCCGCCAAGAAGAAAAACGCGATTCTCGAGCTGTTAGGGTTTGCTGGCAAGCGGCGGGTTTTGGCGTATGCGGGATGCGGTCTTTCGGTGCTGAACGCTGCGCTTGCCGTGATGCCCCTCGTATGCGTGTGGTTCGTGGTTCGGGACTTGGTTTTGGTGTACCCGAACTGGGACGAAGCATCATCGGCTGCGATGTGGTCTGTGCTTGCTGTGGCGTTCGCCGTGTTGGGCATCATCGTGTATTTCGGTGCGCTCATGGCCTCGCATCTGGCGGCCTTTCGCATTGCGGCAAATATGCGCAAGGCGATGGTACGTCACGTGGCGCGGATCCCAATGGGATATTTCAGCGTGCACTCGTCGGGGGAGATGCGCCGCGTGATCGACGGGTGTGCGGGCCAGACAGAAGACCTTATCGCCCATAAGCTGCCCGATTTTGTTGGCTCTTTCGCCACCCCGGTGATCTTCTTCGTCGTGGCGTTCCTGTTCGACTGGAGGATGGGACTTCTGTGTCTCGTCCCCATCGCCGTTTCCTTCGCCGCGATGTGGTGGATGATGGGCCGCGAGGATGCGAAGGGTGGCCGCCATTTCATGGAGCTTTACCAGGCGGCCCTCATGCGCATGAGTGCTGCGGCAACCGAATACGTTCGTGGTATACCCGTGGTAAAGGTATTCCAGCAGACGGTGTTTTCGTTCAAAGCATTCCACGAGGCAGTCATCGACTATCGCGACATGGCGACGAACTATACCGAGTATTGCCGACGACCCCAAGTCGTGCAGTTGGTCGCGATTAACTCGACTTTCGCGGTGCTCGTGCCTGCAGGCATTGCGCTTGCGGCCGTCGCACCTGATTTCCCGGCTTTCCTGATTGACTTCCTGTTCTATGCGTTCTTCTCGGCAATGACAACAACGATGATGTCGAAGGTCATGTATTCGTCGGAGGCCGTCATGATCGCCGAAGACGCACTGCGGCGGATGAACACAATTATGGAGGTCGCTCCCATCGACGAGGTGGAGCCTGCGGAAGCACTTCATCCGAAGGAGGCGAGCATCGAGCTTGCGGGCGTCAGCTTCTCGTATCCGGGGTCCAGGGAACCGGCGCTTTGCAACGTATCGCTTTCCGTTCCCGCCGGGGCGACGGTGGCTCTCGTCGGGCCGTCGGGCGGAGGCAAGTCGACGCTCGCGTCGCTCGTCCCGCGCTTTTGGGACGCAGATGAGGGTGTCGTTCTTGTGGGCGGGGCAGATGTGCGATGCATTCCCGTCGAGGAGCTGATGGGCGCCGTTTCCTTCGTGTTCCAAGACGATCGGCTGTTCAAGCGAAGCTTGGCCGACAACGTGCGTGCGGGTCGCCCCGATGCGAGTGATGCCGAGGTGCTCGCGGCGCTCCATGCGGCCCAGTGCGACGACATCATCGCCAAGTTCCCCGATGGTGTGAGCACCGTGGTGGGAAAAGAGGGCTTGTACCTTTCCGGGGGAGAGCGTCAGCGCATCGCGCTTGCGCGTGCCATTCTGAAAGACGCCCCAATCGTGGTTCTCGACGAAGCAACGGCGTTTGCCGACCCCGAAAACGAGGCGTTGATCCAGGCGGCTCTCGCGACACTTTGCGAAGACAAGACGGTGCTCATGATCGCGCACCGTCTATCCACCGTCGCAAATGCGGACCGCATCTTCGTCATCGATCGGGGCTCTGTCGTGGAGCAGGGTACCCACGAAGAGCTTGTCGCGCAAGGCGGGCTGTATGCGCGCATGTGGCGAGACTACCGAACGAGCGCGATGTGGAGGATCGAAGGGGGTGGCAGCCGTGTGGCGTAGGATTCAAGATGCTTTCGCCCTGACCGACCAGGGCATGAAGGACTTCATGCGCGGTGCCGGGTTCTGCGCGCTGGCGAACCTGATGCTGATGCTGCCCATCGTGGTGCTGTACTTCGTCGCGAGCGATTTCGTCAGGTACCTTAGTGAACCTGCTGTCGGCCTGCCTGGCATGGTGCCCTACGTGGTGGGCATCGTGGCGGCACTTGTCGTGATGTTCGTCACGCAGATGTGGGAATATCGCGCGACGTACACGGTGGTGTACAAAGAAAGCGCTCGCAAGCGCATCGCCATCGCGGAGCGTTTGCGCCTGCTTCCGCTCTCGTTCTTCGGGAAGCGCGATTTGGCCGACTTGACAAGCGTTATCATGAAGGACTGCTCCGATCAGGAGCGCCTGTTCTCGCACACCATGCCGCAGATTTTCGGCATGGGCGCTTCGACGCTGGTATTCGCTGCCATGATGTTCGCGTTCGACTGGAGGCTGGCGGCATCTGCGCTCTGGCCCATCCCCGTAGCGCTCGTGGCGTTGCTTCTGACCGCGCGCGTCCAGAAGTCGCATACCGCGAAGAAGAACGCGGCGTCCCTTTCGTTCGTCGATGGGCTACAGGAATACCTTGAATGCCATCGCGAGATACGCTCGCTCAACAAGGTGGGCGCGTTTCAGAGCGATCTTGGTCGTCGCATCGATCGTTTCGAGCGAGAGAAGATTGGTGCCGAACTGGCTATGGGCGTGGCGGTGTGCTCTGCCCAAGGCTTCTTGCGCCTGGGAATCGCATCCGTCATCGTGGCGGGGACGATGCTGCTCGTGGCGGGACGAGTCGACTTCCTCGTGTTCTTCGTGTATCTGTTGGCGGTGACGAGGGTTTACGATCCCATCAACGTTATCTTGCAAGCCATCGCCGAGCTGATGGACATGAGCTTGAGCCTGGGGCGTATGCGCGCCATCGAGAACGAGCCGATCCAGACGGGTCACACCTCGTTCGAGCCTCAAGGTTATGACGTGGCCTTCGACGACGTGGGCTTTGCATACGCTGACGGCGAGGATGTCTTGGACGGCGTGTCGTTCACGGCGCGGGAAGGGCAGGTGACGGCGCTTGTGGGCGCGTCAGGTTCGGGCAAGAGCACGGCTGTCAAGCTCGCTTCGCGTTTTTGGGACGTAAGCTCCGGCGCGGTCTTCGTGGGCGGCGTCGACGTCTCCACTGTCGATCCGGAAACGCTGCTCTCTTCATTCTCCGAGGTGTTCCAGGACGTGGTGCTTTTCGATGATACCGTGCGTGAGAACATTCGCCTCGGGAAGAAGAGCGCTACGGACGAGGAGGTTCTCGCCGCGGCGAAGGTGGCCCGCTGCGACGAGTTCGTGGAGCGTTTGCCCAACGGCTACGACACGCTGATCGGGGAAAACGGCGGCAGGCTTTCCGGCGGTGAGCGCCAGCGCATCTCGATTGCGCGCGCCTTGCTGAAAAATGCCCCGATTGTGTTGCTCGATGAAGCCACGGCTTCGCTTGACGTGGAAAACGAGACGCAGGTGCAAGCTGCTCTCTCCGAGTTGCTTCAAGGCAAGACGGTCCTCGTCATCGCGCATCGCATGCGCACGGTCGACAACGCCGACAAGATCGTCGTGCTCGAAGGCGGCCGCGTGGTGGAGCAGGGAAGTCCGGCTGAGTTACGCGAAAAGCCCGAAGGCAGGTACCGCCGTATGTTGGAGCTGCAGCGCGAAAGCGCCGCGTGGGCTCTCTAGCGCAAAAACGATGTGAGATGGGGCGGTCGGGTACGTGCCGAAGCCCCCACTCGGCATATCTGCGAACCGGAGGCGCAGAGGAGGTTTTGCCAGCGATATGTTTTGCCTCTTGAAATCACGGGAGCCGATCATGCGGTCGGCTCCCTTTTCGTTCGCCCGGGCTGGAAGAGGGGGAAAGAAAGACCAGGTTGCGGAAGAATGCGCGCCGGAGGGGAGGGCGCTTGGGATGAGTTCGAAATCGGGCGCAATTGCGGGATTCCTAAACGGTGCTCCGTCTCCTGTTCACGTCGAATATCGGC
>USJN01000129.1 GCA_900554945.1 uncultured Coriobacteriaceae bacterium
GGGGAGGGGAGTGAGCTTGCCCCCGCGCGCAGTTCGAAAGCGAAGCGAGGACCGTCTGAGCACGGGATATGTCCCATGCCCGAATGCGGGGGAGGGGCGACCTCGTATTCCCACGCCCGAATGTCTCGCGTTGCCTCGCCTTCTCGTGCTTTGTCTTCTACCCGATGACCATGACGAGAATCGGGATCGTGATGATCGACAGCACGGTCGTGACGAAAGTGCCCTGAGCCATGGTGCGCGAGTCGCCGCCGTATTGGTAGCACAGCATCGTGCCGTTCGTGGCGACCGGCATCGCGCACAGCACCACCATGATATCGATGAGCATCGGGTCGACCGGCACGAGGCGGAAGAGCGCCCACACGATGAGCGGCGAGACGATGAGGCGCGCGAGGGACGCGATCCACAGGCGTGGACCGCCGATGAGCTTGGAAACCGGCAGGTCGGCAAGCGACGAGCCGATGATCAGAAGCGCGCCTGGCGTGGTGAAGGAACCGAGCGTCTCAGCGGCGTCGCCGATGATGGGCACGCTGTGCACGTTTAAAAGCGTGAGGACGATAGCGATCGCGCAGGCGATGTTCGCCGGGGTGAGGAAGGTCTTAAGCCCCATCTTCACCTTTGCGCCGCGGCCGGAGTCCTGCGCGATGAACCAGACGCCCATCGTGAACACGAGGAAGTTGAACGGCAGGTTGAAGATCGAGCCGTAGATGAGCGTCGAGGGCCCGAAGATGGCCGACAACACGGGGAACCCGATGAAGCCGACGTTGCCGAACGTGAGCATGAAGCGAAAGACGCCCCTGTGCCCGTCGCGGACGCCAAGGAGCTTCGTGACGAGGAACGCGAGCGCGGTCATGATGGCGAAGCTTACGATCGACAGCCCCATGGTGATGAGAATCTCGGTCGATCCGGGAAGCGAATCGGCGGTGAGCACCGAGCCCAAGATCATTGCCGGCAGCGCCGTATTCAAGATGAGTTTTGACAGGCCTTTGTCGATGGTCTTGTCCATGACGTGGGCTTTCTTCGCGATATATCCAATCGATATATCGAAGAACAAGATGACCATCGTGCCGAGAATGCTGAGAAATTCGCCGTCCATACCAGTTGTGCCTCCGTGCAGGTGATGTGCTTCTAGGAAAAGTGCCGCACGATAATAACGCCGCTCGCGCCGCCACAAGAAAAATATGCAGACCTGTTCGGTGGATGGAGTAAGCTGTGTCGGCTTAGTGAAGATGGACGTTTTTGGGACGCCCTCGGAAAGGAAGTGGGTGCTCGTGTCGATGAGGTTTTGGGTTCCGCTTGTGGGGATGACGCTTTCGACCTTCGTGTTCAACACGTCGGAGTTCATGCCCATCGGCCTGCTCACCGACATTGCCGCGGATTTCAACATGACCGAGTCGGCGGCGGGCATGCTCATCTCCGTGTACGCATGGGCGGTCATGATTTTGTCGCTGCCGCTTATGCTCTGCGTGACGAAGGTGCCGCCGAAGCGCCTGCTTCTCGGCGTGATCGTCCTGTTCGGCATCTGCCAGCTGCTTTCGGCGGCATCGGTCAACTTCTGGATGCTTATGGCGGCGCGCATCGGAGTTGCTGCAGCTCATGCGGTATTCTGGTCGATCATCACGCCGCTCGCGGTGCGTGTAGCCCCCTCCTCGAAAGCCTCGCTCGCGCTTTCCATGGTAGGCATGGGAACGTCGGTCGCTATGATCTTCGGCCTGCCATGCGGGCGCATGCTTGGCCTTGCCATCGGGTGGCGCGCGACGTTTCTTACCGTCGGAATCGTGTCGTTTGCCATCGTCGCATGCCTTGCGTTCGTGTTCCCCAAGCTCGACGCGGGGAAGCCCTTCACGCTGGGAAAGCTGCCGAGCCTTCTGCGCACGCGCTCGCTTCTGAGCATGTACCTCGTCACCATCGTCGTGATCACGGCGTACTTCACCGGCTACGGTTACATCGAGCCGTTCTTCCAGCAGGTCGCGGGCCTGCCCGACGACGCGATCACCTTCGCGCTCGTGCTTTTCGGCGCGGCGGGCCTGGTGGGGAGCCTGCTGTTCGCCCGCCTGGGGCACGTGACGCTCGCGACGTTCATTTGCTTCGCGTGCGCCGGCATCGCAGCGGCGCTTTTGCTCATGGCGCCTGCGGCGACGGGCGGCGAGGTCGCGTCGTGCCTTGTGTGCGTGCTGTGGGGGCTTGCGGCGTCGCTGTTCAACGTGTCGTTCAACGCCGCTGTCATCAAGTGCGCGCCAGGGGGTGCGAGCTCGGTAGCCATGTCGATGTACTCGGGGCTCTATAATCTTGGCATTGGCACGGGAACATGGCTTGGCGGTATGGTTACTGCGAACGTGGGGATCGGGCTCATCGGGTATGTGGGCGGCGTTCTTGCGCTGGCGGGGCTTGCCTACTGTTGCCTGCGCTTTGTGGGGCTCTTGCGTCAAGTTCGTCATCCGTCGATCGGGTAGCTTCGATTTGCGAGATTGCCCCTGGTCGTGGTGGCGTCCCCCGTGCTCAAACAGTCCTCGCTTCGCTGCGGAACTGCGCGCGGCACGCCGCCGCGACTAGGGGCATGCGGTTGGGGGTGGGCGCTTGGAATAATGTTGCTGCGTGACAAGAATTCTCGAATCGTCTTATATGGTAGCGCTCCGACCACAGTTGCGCGGTGCCTTGCCTTCTTGGAGTATACTAGGCAACTGTGAATGAACTTGTAGGAGGGGAATATGAAGGACGGTCATGGCCGCGTAATCGATTACCTGCGTATATCGTTGACGGACCGCTGTAATTTCCGCTGCGTGTACTGCATGCCCGAAGAGGGAGTGCAGCAGCTCTCCCATTTCGATATTCTGCGAATCGAAGAGGTTGAGCAGGCGGTTCGCATCGCGACGACGATCGGCATCAAAAGCGTGCGCCTGACGGGCGGCGAACCGACGGTGCGCAAGGGTCTCGTCGACCTGGTGCGCAACATCGCGGCGATGCCCGAGATTGAAAATGTCTCGATGACCACGAATGGTGTGCTCTTGCCGCGCATGGCGGCCGACTTGAAGGCGGCGGGGCTTTCGCGC
The DNA here is from genome assembly GCA_900554945.1 of uncultured Coriobacteriaceae bacterium. Taxonomy (GTDB): domain Bacteria; phylum Actinomycetota; class Coriobacteriia; order Coriobacteriales; family Eggerthellaceae; genus Ellagibacter. The sequence continues at coordinate 3,048 of USJN01000129.1, forward strand.
GTGAACCTATCGCTCGACACGCTTGACGCCGAGAAGTTCCACAAGATTACGCGCTGCGGCTCGCTCGACGACGCGCTTCGCGGCATCGATGCAGCGCTTGAGTCGGGATTCAACCCCGTGAAAATCAATGCGGTCGCACTCCGCTCGCTTGCGGACGGCTTCCTCGATTTCGCCAAGCTCTCGATCGACCGCCCGTTGCACGTGCGCTTCATCGAGCACATGCCCATCGGCGATGTCTCTGAGGTCGACGGTATCAGCTGGGGCAAGGACGGCGTCATCTCCTGCGAGGAAGTGTTCAACATCATCGACGAGGGCGCTCGCGTGCAAGGTTTGGGCGAGCTCGTTCCGGCGGGGGAGGACAAGCCAATCGGCTGGGGTCCCGCAGAGTACTATCATTTCCCCGGCGCTGCGGGCACGGTGGGCTTCATCAGCCCGCTGTCGCGCCACTTCTGCAGCAAGTGCAACCGCCTGCGCCTGACGGCCGATGGCAAGCTGCGCCCGTGTTTGTTCTCCGACGAGGAATACGACCTGCGCACCGCGTTGCGCGAAGGCACCGAGGAAGACCAGCGTGCCGTGTTTCTGCAGGCCCTCGGCGCGAAGCCCGACGAGCACCACGACAAGGTGGGCACCGAGCGCGGCATGAGCCAGATCGGCGGCTAGGCTTTTCCGAAGCTGCGCGGCCCTTCGGCGCCGTACGGCTTTCGCCAGCTTGCTATATCGTTTAGAATCACGGGCGTAACGGACGCTTTTCGAAAGGAATTCACTATGAGTGGCGATACTCATTTGACGCACATCGACGAGAAGGGCGACGTCCGCATGGTCGACGTGTCCCAAAAGCCGGACACCGAGCGCGTTGCAGTCGCGGAGGGCTTCATCTCTATGCACCCCGAGACGCTTGCGCTGATCGTGGAAGGCAAGGCTGCGAAAGGCGACGTCTTGGCGTGCGCGCGCGTAGCGGGCGTGATGGCGGCAAAGCAGACGAGCACGCTCATCCCGATGTGCCATCCGCTCAACATCACGAAAGCCAAGGTAGAATGCACGCCGGTGCTCGAGGGCGAGCGCGAGGACGGCCGCGTGGGCATCCATGTCACCACGACGACGGGCGTCACCGGCAAGACCGGCATCGAGATGGAGGCCCTCACGGCGGCGAGCGTCGCATGCCTCACCGTGTACGACATGTGCAAGGCGGTCGACCGCGGGATGGAAATCTCCGAGATTCGCCTGCTCAAGAAGGATGGCGGCAAGACGGGCCTGTGGCTTCGCGGGGAATCCGAGTAGCCGGGGCGCAAGCGGCGCCGACCGCTTAACTGAGTTGCTGACCGACGGGCCCGTCCGCGCCTTCCCGCGCGGTTCGGGCCCGTGTTATTTCGTCCGTGGGCGCTTGTCCGCCGATACGTATCTCGCGTCGTGGGGCCCACGCCTTTCTGTGAGCGTTCTCTGACTGACGTGTTTTGCTTTTCGAGTTGGCACTTTCCCGTGCGCGGGCGCTGCTTGCCTCTCCTCTTTCGCTCTCGGCTTGTTAACCTTTTCGCAACGGAAGACTCTTATGATAAAACGTTGCTGGCCCAGCCGTGTTGGTCTTAGCTGGCATCTCGAAGAATTGGCGAAGGGGGGCTTGTGCATAGCATCCTATTTATATGCCACGGCAATATCTGCAGGTCGACCATGGCGCAATTTGTCATGGAGGACATGGTGCGCAAAGCTTGTCTTGGGGGCAAGTTCTCGATTGACTCCGCGGCGACGAGTACTGAAGAAATCGGCGAGCTGCCTCATCCGGGCACGCTGAAAAAGCTTCGCGAACAGGGCATTTCCACGCATGCCCATCATGCGCGGCAGGTGCGGGCAAACGAATACGGCGAGTGGGACCTTTTCGTCTACATGGACAGGGAGAACCTGCACGGCCTCGAGTCTATCTTCGGCGGCGACCCGCAGAAGAAGTTCGTGCGCCTGCTCGATTTCCTTCCCGATGACGACCCCCGCCACGGTAAGGACGTGGCCGATCCGTGGTACACCGGCAACTTCGACGCGACCTATCGAGACGTCGCCGCCGGGTGTCGCGGCCTGCTCTCGAAGCTGGAAGGCGGGCGTTAGAAACCGCGCCAAGAACGCAAGCATGCCGTCGTGGTGTTTGCGTGAGCCTTCAGAATGGGCGTCTTGGAGTGGCCTGCGCTGCCGGTTGTTGCGAAATAGTTGCGAGGCGGGGGATTCGCGAGCGAGTTCCCCGCCT
>USJN01000130.1 GCA_900554945.1 uncultured Coriobacteriaceae bacterium
TATAAAGGAATAGATGCTGATGTACGGGATGATATGAAAAAATGATTGGAGCGGATATGTCACAAGATGAAACAATGCTGGGGAAAGGGGTTCTTTCTCGCCGTGACTGCGTGAAGCTGATGGGAGGCTTCGCCATCGCCATGGGCACGGGGTCGCTGCTTGCTGGCTGCTCGTCGGGCACCAGTGATTCCGGCGAGGGCGCTTCTCAGTCGGATGAGACGCCCAAGACGTTGCGGGTTGCCATGATGGGCAGCTCGACGGACACGTTGGATCCAGCCACCTTCAGCACGCTTCTTCCGTTGGCGATTGCGCTCAACGTGTACGACTCGCTTATCCTCCTGCGCAACGGCGTGGTGGAGAACTCGCTTGCCGAAAGCATCGAACCCAACGAGGATGCGAGCGCTTGGACCGTCACCCTTAAGGACGGTGTGAAGTATCATGACGGCGAGACCGTCACGGCTGAAGATGCGCTCTACAGCCTCCAGTACGCCGGCACCTCACCCATGTACTCGTCGTTCTACGCGAACGTCGATTGGGAGGGCAGCTCGGTTGTGGACGAGCGCACGTTCACGCTCCAGCTTCTCTCGCCGCAAGCCACCTTCTGGGACGAGGTCGTTTCCGCCGTCACCTTCGTGTTCCCGGCGGGCAGCGCCGGTGACGATTTCTCTGGCGACATCGGCAGCGGGCCCTTCAAGCTCGTTTCCTTCTCTCCCGACACTGGAGCCGTGCTTGAGAAGAACGCCGATTACTGGGGAGGCGCTCCGGCCATCGACACGGTTGAGATCGTCCCCATCACCGATCCCGAGACGAGGTACACGGCGCTCACGAGCGGCGAGGTCGACTTCGCCCACCAAATCTCGACGACGAACGCGGCCACGCTCGAAGGCCAGTCCGGCTTCAACGTTTTGAACGGCGGCATCGAGAATTCGAGTTCTTTCCGCTTCTGCCTCAACGCGTCCGCCGCGCCTTTCGATGATCCCGAGGTACGCGAGGCCCTCAAGCTTATCGTCGACCGCCAGACCATGAACGACACCATCTTCCGCTCTGCGGGTGTGGTTGGCAATGATGTGCTTGGCCAGGGTATGCCGGGCTACAATGATTCCCTCGAGCAGCGTGCTTACGACTTCGACACCGCCAAGAAGGTGCTCGAAGAAAAGGGCGTGACCGAGCTCGAGATCACGACCGCCGAAACCACCACCGGCGTCAACGATTCTGCAGAGATGCTCAAAGCCCAGCTGGAGAAGGCGGGCATCACGGTGTCGGTGAAGGAGATCGATCCGACGACGCTGTTCTCCGACATGAACAACATCTACGGAGCGCAGATTTTCGCAACCTATCTCATCAATCGCCCGTATATCGCTTCGGCCGTCATGTACACCGGTGGCAGCTCGCCGTACAACTTCAGCCAGTGGAAGGATGACGAGTACGATTCCCTCTTGGCCCAAGCAACCTCGGCAGTGGATGAGGCCGACCGGGCGGAACTCCTCAACCAAGCACAGGAGCGTCTCTGGGCCGAGGGCGGCGATATCGTTTGGGGATACTGCGCCGATCTGAGCGGGCAGGTAGATGGCCTCGACGGCATAGACATCACGCTCTCGGTGCCCCTGTTCGCCAAGGCAACCCTCTCCGCTTAGCGAATCGGACGAAGGGCATGTCACCGAACGCCAACCGTACGGGAGGGCACCGCGCACTGCGGATACTCTCCCGTATTCTCCTCTTCGCGATCTCGCTGATCTTCACGTGTCTGCTCGTGTTCCTCGCCCTTGAGGCTCTGCCCGGCGATGCCGCCACGCAGCGTCTCGGATTACAGGCGACTCCCGAGCGTGTGGCCGAGCTCACGCAGCAATACGGCCTCGACAAGCCGGTACTCTATCGTTTCGTTCTCTGGTGCGCTCATGCGCTGCAGGGCGACTTCGGAACCGTTCTTGCGTCGGGATTGCCCGTAGCCGACGCTATGGTCGGCCCTCTTGCGCGAACTGGAGTGATTTTTGCGATCTCGCTTGTTTTGGTGATTGTGGTCGGCACGGCTGGTGGCATTTTCGCGGGTCTTCATGGCGGCAAGGCGGCAGACAAGATTGTGAGTACGCTTGCGCTTGCTGTTGTGGGAACACCCGAGTTCGTTGTCGGATTCTTTCTCATCTTGGTATTCGCGACGCAGCTCGGGTGGTTTCCCGCCGTATCGCTTCTTCCCGTTGGGAGCGGCTCGATGTTCGACAAGCCCATCATCATGGTGCTCCCCATCGTCGCCATATCCCTCATCGGGGCTTGCACTCTTGTGCGTCCGGTGCGCGCCGTGGTCGAGCGGGAGAACCAAACGCTTCATGTCGAATCGGCCCGACTTTCTGGTCTGCCGGAAAGAAGGGTGATCGTCAAAAACCTCTTGCCCGGAATCATTGCCCCCGTTGCGCAGTCGGCGGCTTCGGTCGTACCTTATCTTATTGGCGGCACGGTCATCATTGAATCCCTTTTCAGCTTTCCCGGCTTGGGTACGCTCCTTGTCAACGCCGTGCTGAACCGCGAGCCCGATTTGCTCATGGCTTGCTCGGCGGTTGTCATAGCGGTGTCGCTTGCGGCTTTCTGGATTGCCGACGGGTTGGGAAGGGGGCGGTCCCGTGAGATCGAAGCATAGTGTTAGCGAGAAGCTGCTCTCTTGGCCCGATTTTGTGCTTCTCGTCTTCTTCGTCGCGTTTCTCGCTCTTGCGCTCGCCGGATCGCTTTCCCCGACAGACGGGACAAGCACCGTGGGGGCCGCGTTCATGCCTCCGAGCGCCGAGCATCCTTTGGGCACCGACGGGCTTGGCCGCGATGTTTTGGCGCGCCTCATGCATGGCGGCGCGCACCTTATCGCCGTTGCCGCTGTTTCCACCGCCGTCGCCGCTGCCGTGGGCGTGGCTCTCGGGTTCGCCGTGAGCGCGAAGGGCAGGTTCGCCGATGTGTTATCGTACCTGCTCGATCTGCTGCTGGTCATTCCTTCGATACTCGTGGTCATGGTTCTTGTGTTCGGGCTTGGTTCGGGAGTGGGGACGATGATCGTGGTGACCACGGCGGTGTCGGCACCCTACATAGCCCGGTACACGCGCTCGCTCGTTCGTCCCGTGGCCGCATCGCCTTATGTGACGGCGGCGCGTCTTTCCGGCGATTCGGCGGCGAAGACGGCTGTGCGCGAGGTGCTTCCGAACTTGGCGGTTCCCTTGGCAACCACGGTGGGCATGAGGTTCATCAACTCCGTCTATCTTGTTGCGACGGCCGCTTTTCTCGGGTTCGACCCCCTCGGAACGGGCTCCGACTGGGGAACCATGATACAGACGGGCGTCACGGGCATCAGCCTGAACCCGTGGGCCGCGCTTGCTCCCACTATCGCGATTGCCTGCATCACCATATCGGGCAATCTTCTGCTTGATCGAATAGGGAAAAGGAGCAACCTGTGACGAACGGATCGGACGCGATTGTCGAGATAGCGGGCCTTTCGATTGCAACTCTCGGGGGTAAACGCGTTATCGACGATCTGTCGATAGAGATTTTGGCCGGAGAAAACCGCGCTCTCGTCGGAGAATCGGGGTCGGGCAAAACCACGCTCGCCCTCGCGCTCATGGGACGCATCCGCAGCGGCCTCGTCCACGAGACCGGAACGATCTTCGTCGACGGGGCGGACGTGCTTTCTCTCAAAGGCTCATCGCTGAGGCGCTACCGGGCGGAAACGGTATCGTGGCTGTCGCAGGACCCCGCTCTCTCGCTCACGCCCCACATGACGGTGCGCGCGCTGCTGTCAGAATCCGTCCCGATGGACGACGAGGACGCGCTCGGCTTGCTTGGCAGGGTGGGCCTCTCGGGCGTCAAAGGGCTGCTCGACCGGAAGCCGCGCTCGCTTTCCGGAGGGCAGCGTCGACGTGTGGCCATCGCCAAGGCCATCGCGTCGAAACCTCGCGTGCTTATACTCGACGAGCCCACTGCCGGCCTCGACGGAGCCACCGCCGATGAGGTCGTGGCCACCATCAAGGGAATCTGCGCCGAATCGGGAATGAGCGTCGTCGCCATCACCCACGACCTTGATGTGGCCGGCAAGTTCGCCGAATCCGTCACCGTCCTCAAAGAGGGCTGCGTTCTCGAAACGGTTTCGCATTCCGAGCTGATGAACAACCCTGGAACCGATTACGCCCGCAAACTCGTTGACGCCCAGCGGCTTGAACGGCGTCCTGGCGATGAAATGGATTCATCCGCCGGTGCCCCTGTGTTTTCAGCATCAAGCTTCGATGTCGTGACGCCCGACGGCAAGGTTGCAACGAGGAATGCCGCGTTTTCGATCAATCATGGCCGGGGGCTTTCCCTTTTCGGGCCTTCGGGGTCGGGCAAGAGTACGATTGTCAGGGCCATCACGGGAGAGCGCCCTGCGGAAAGAGGTTCTGTGGCGCTCGATTTGGGCGATGGGGGTATGCATGTTCTCGCGCCCTCGTTCAAGGATCGGTCGCAAACCGAGCTTGCCGCCGTGCAGATGGTGCCACAGGATCCTGCGACAAGCCTCAATCCCGCGCTTTGCGTGGACACCCAGCTTTCTCGCGCCGTCAGGCGGGTGCATCCTCGCTGGTCGAGAAAAGAGGTGAAGGAGCGGGTTTCGGAGCTTTTGGCCTTGGTGCGTTTGCCCGATGAGATCAAACACCAGTATCCCCGCTCGCTTTCGGGTGGACAGGCCCAGCGCGTCGCCATCGCCCGGGCTCTCGCCCATGAGCCCAAGGTGCTTGTTTGCGACGAATCGACCTCCGCTCTCGACCCCACCACCCAAAAGGACATCCTCGATACGTTGAACCAGCTGAAACGAGACGAGGGTTTGGCGCTTGTCGTTGTCACCCATGCGGAAAGAGTGGCGCGCTACACCTGCGAGGAGGAAATCGCCGTGCCTTTCGAGGGTTAGTGTGGCGATCTAGACGCTGGATTGTCTGTTGTTGTGCAGCGTTTCGACTAGAGCAGTGGCGACTTGGGAAACATCGTCCATGAAGTAAAAATGCCCTCCTTGGAAATGCCTCATCTCGAAGAAGCCTGTCGTAACGTTTGCCCAATCCCTCATTTCATTCTCCAGAGCTTCCGGATCGTCCTTCCCTAAGAAAGCCGTAATGGGACAGTCGATGCCCATCTCATAATTTTCTGTAGGAACGTACTCTTCTATCAGCTTGTAGTCGTTCCGAATGATCGGCAAAAATATATCGCAGAGTTCGTCTATCTCGAGCACCTCGGGAGATATTCCGCCTACGCGAA
>USJN01000131.1 GCA_900554945.1 uncultured Coriobacteriaceae bacterium
CCATTTTGTCCCTAGCCGACCAAGCGAGCCTCGAAGCGTTCGTCGAACGCGTCGCGGGCGCCGAGGTGCTCGCCATCGATACCGAGTTCCTCCGCGAGACAACCTACTACCCGAAGCTCTGCCTTTTGCAGATGGCCACCGACGACGAAGTCGCCATCATCGACCCGCTCTCGGTGGACGACCTTTCCGTGATTGCCTCGCTTCTAGAAGATGAGCGCACGGTGAAGCTCTTTCACGCGGGCGGGCAGGACATAGAGATTCTCCTGCGTGAGGTGGGATCGATGCCGCGTCCCCTTTTTGACACGCAGGTAGCTGCGGCTCTTCTCGGCCATACGCAGCAGATTGGCTACGGGGCGCTCGTGCATGCTGTTTGCGGCGTCACGCTCAAGAAAACCGACTCCTATACCGATTGGTCGCAGCGCCCGCTTTCCGATTCTCAGATCGACTATGCGGCCGACGACGTGATCTATCTTCCGCGCGTATACCGCAAGATGAGAAGCGAGCTCGAATCGAAGGGACGCCTTGGGTGGCTTGCCCCCGACTTCGAGGAGATGATGAACCCCGCGAAGTACAGTGAGGATCCTCGCCTGCGCTATCGTCGCCTGAAACGAGTGACGCAACTCGACGAGAGGCAGTTGTGCGCGGCGCGCGAGTTCGCGGCGTGGCGCGAGGAGGAAGCCCGCAAACGCGATATGCCCCGCAAGTGGCTTGTCTCCGACGAGCAGATTGTGGAGGCTTGCCGTCGCGACGCGCGCACGATCGACGATCTTTACATGGTTCGAGGTGTGCGGGAGAAACTTCCCGTGCGCGATGCCCGCGCGGTGATCGAGCGCATGAACAAGGCTCGGTCGCTTCCGAAAAGCGAATGGCCCAATCTGGGGAAACCGTCGCGCAATGAGCGCAATGTGGACGCTTCAATCGACCTCATGGCAGCGCTTGTCCGCCTGCGCGCGAAGGAGAACGGGGTTGCCATGCAGACGCTGGCGAGCCATAGCGATTTGGCGGCGCTTGCGCGAGGCCACTCTGAGGACAGCGATCTCATGCGCGGGTGGCGATGGGCGCTTGTGGGGGAGGAACTTGTCGACCTCCTCGAAGGCCGCATCGCGTTGAGCCTCAGCAAGGGCGAGCTTGTCGTCGAGCGTCTGGGGTAGCGAGGGCCTGCTTGGAGGGGACTCCTTCCGATTGAGGACGTTTCGCGTAAAGCACCGCCCTGCGTTTGGGCGCGGGTTTGCATGCGCTAAAGTGTACAATTGTTCGTAATAACGAGAAGGCATCGTCTCCCCTTCATGAAGGAGTGAGTTGTATCTATGTTTATGAGTGGAAGCTACCTCGCATTCATCGTCCTCACCATGGTGATAGGCCTGGGGGCTCAATGGTATGTGAACAGGCAAATCTCCAAGTTCTCGCGCGTGAGGTCGTCGTTCGGCATGACCGGTGCCCAGATGGCGCAGCGCATGCTTGCCGACCACGGCATCACCAACGTCGCGATCAGGCAAGGCGGCGCGGGGCAGGACCACTTCGACCCGCGCAACAATTCCATCACGCTCGACCCTGAAGCCTACAACGGCACGAGCATCACGGCGATTGCCACGGCGTGCCACGAAGCGGGCCACGCGTGCCAGTTCGCGCAGGGCTATACACCCATGACGGTGCGCGGCGCGCTCGTCCCTGCGGTGAACCTTGCATCGAACGCCTGGGTTTTCCTGCTCGTGATAGGAATCGTTCTGCAGCTTGAGGGCCTTCAGGCGCTCGCGATTGCCATGTACGCGGTCGTCTTGGTATTCCAGCTGGTCACGCTCCCCGTCGAGTTCAACGCTTCGCACCGCGCGATGGACTACCTGTCAGGTGTCGGAGTCGTCTCCGCTGAGCGCAAGGGTGCCTTCAACGTGCTGCGCGCCTGCGCTTTGACCTATGTGGCCGCGGCACTCATCTCTGTGCTGCAGCTTCTGTGGCTTTTAAGCCAGCGCGAAGAATAGCTGCCATGGAACGCTGGGAGGAAAGCCTCAAGCGTGCTCGCAGCGCAGCGCGGGCAGCGGAGGGCCAAACGGACGCAACTTCTCGTAAATATGCTTCCGAGCAGGCGAAATTCGGGTCAACATATGCGGTAGAATCCGCAGGCGGAAAAGCCAAGGCTGAGTCTGAGCCCCTTACCGTCTCGGGTGCCATGGCGCTTGCGAAAGGAGCGCTCGAGAACGTCACCGTGAAGCTTGTCGGCGAGGTATCCGAGGTGTCGAACAAGGCGGGTTACAAGGCCGTCTATTTCACGGTGAAGGATCAGAAGGCATCGCTTCCCTGTATGATGTGGCTCAATCGCTATCGGGCATGCGGAGTCGAGCTCGATGTCGGCGCGCTTGTCGAGCTGACGGGGCGGTTCACCCTCTACGCGCCGAAGGGTCGCATGAACTTCGACGTGTTCTCGGTAAGCTTGGCGGGCGAGGGGAACTTGCGTATGCAGGTTGCGAACCTCGCGCGCAAGCTTTACGTGGAAGGTCTCACCGACGAGGCGCGAAAGCGTCCCGTTCCTGCAAATATCCAGGTTGTAGGCCTTGTTACCTCGCCTCGTGGAGACGCAGTGCACGATGTCTTGCGAACGCTTCGCCGTCGCTGGCCGCTTGCGAGGGTTCTCGTAGCGGGCGTACCTGTCGAAGGTGCGCGTGCGCCGCAGGAGCTCGTCCGCGGCATCGATTGCGTGTCGCGCGCGGGTGCCGAGGCGGTTCTGCTCGTCCGCGGCGGCGGGTCGTATGAGGACCTCATGCCCTTCAACGACGAGGGGCTTGCGCGCGCCATCGCAGCATGCCCCGTCCCCGTGGTGACAGGTATCGGCCACGAGCCTGACACGACCATCGCCGACCTTGTGGCCGACGTTCGCGCTTCGACCCCGACCGGCGCTGCCGAGGCGGTGTCGCCCTCGTCTGCCGAGCTGTCGGGGAACCTCGTCGCCCGTGCGCGGGCGATCCACGACGGTCTTATTCGAAGACTCGACCGCTCCCGCGTGGCCGTCGACCGCGTTGCCACCCGCCCGGTCTTCAAGGACTCGTCCTATCTGCTTGGCACCGACATGCAGACCATCGATTTCCTCTCCGAGCGGCTTGTACGCACCGAGCCTGCCCGCATAGCGCGCGAGCGCGATTCCGTCGATGCGCTCGCCGCCCGCCTCGCCCGCGCGCTTCCTGCGAACACCGAGCGAAATCGCGTGGAGCTCGCCTCGCTTACCGTCCGCATGCGCGCAGCGGGCGCAGGCATCGCGCAGCGGGACGAGGCGCGTCTCGAGACGCTTTCGGGCCGTCTCGCTTCACAAGGGAAAAGCCTGGTCGCACCCTTCGCTCACGAGGTTGGGCTTGCTGCCTCGCGCTTGAACGACCTTTCTCCGCTTGCCGTCATTGCCCGCGGTTACGCGATTGCCCGTACTGACGACGGAGCGGTGGTTAAGAACATCGGTCAGGCACCTGTGGGCTCGAAAGTCGCCGTGCAGGTGTCTGACGGCACGCTTTCGTGCACGGTGGACGCGGCAGCGCCCGCGACAGATGTCGCATCCAAGTAGATAAACGACAGCGATCGATAAAAGGAGAAACCCTATGGTAGAAGAGAAGCCGATCGAGGAGCTCACCTTCCGCGAGGCGATGGCGGAGCTTGACCGAATCGTGGGTGTGCTCGAGAGCAATTCGCTCGAGCTGGAGCAAAGCGTTACGTCCTATGAGCGCGGGGTGAAGCTGATCGCCTCGCTTAAGAAGCGCATCGACGGGGCCCAGCAGCGCATTGACGTTCTCATGGGCGAGCTGGAGAAGCCGGCGGACGACGAGGTTCGCGACACGACGCTGTCCTAGGCGCGAGCGACGGTTCTCTGCCGATAAACCTTGGACTCACCACCGTCTATCAGCGGCTTTGCGGGAACGCAGGCTTGCTTTCCCGTGCGAAAGGAAGCCTGCGTGTCCGCTTTTCGTCTCGAATGAACAGCGGAACCGCTTGCCGAATTCGAACGGCTCGCACGTGTTCTGTTTGCGGCGCATGCCTACAATTTACCAAAACGTAACGTTGTAGGAGGTTGGCTGTTGAACGTTCTGGTCATCAATGCAGGCTCGTCCTCTCTGAAGTATCAACTTGTCCACGTCGAAAATCATGCTGTCATTGCGAAGGGCATCTGCGAGCGCGTGGGCTCGGCAAACGCCTTCCACAAGCACGGAATCGACGAGAACGAAGTGGTCATCGATGCGCAGATGGCCGACCATGATGCAGCCATGGCGCTCGTGCTGGATTCGCTTATCAACAGCGACGACGCCCCCATCAAATCCCTCGATGAAATCGATGCGATCGGGCATCGCATCGTCCAGGGCGGCAAGTACTTCGACAAGTCGGTCCTCATCGACGACGACGTCATCGAGAAGATCGACGAGCTTGCCGAGCTCGCTCCGCTTCACAACAAGGCTGCGCTCATGGGTATTCGCGCCTGCCAGAAGCACATGCCGAATATTCCTATGGTCGCCGTGTTCGACACCTCGTTCTTCCAGACGCTGCCGCCGAAGGCCTACATGTACCCGCTTCCGTACGAGTATTACGAGAAGTACGCCATCCGCAAGTATGGCGCCCACGGCACGTCGCACCGCTACATCTCCGAGCGCGCAGCCGTCGTGCTCGACGAGCCGTTGGAGGACTTGAAGCTCATCACCTGCCATCTGGGCAACGGCTGCTCCATGAGTGCCATCGACCACGGCGTTGCCGTGGACACCTCGATGGGTTTGACGCCGCTCGACGGCCTTATGATGGGCACGCGCTGCGGCGCGATCGACCCGGCCATCGTTCCGTTCCTCATGGATCATGAGAACCTCACCACCTCCGAGGTCAACGACGTTATGAACAAGAAGTCGGGCTTGCTCGGTATCTCGGGCGTGAGCAACGACCTTCGCAGCGTGCGCGACGCCTCCGAGGGCGGCAACGAGCGCGCGCAGCTCGCCTACGACATGTACTCGAACTCGGTGAAGAAATACATCGGTGCCTACATTGCCGTCATGGGCGGCGTCGACGCCATCGTGCTTACCGCAGGCGTCGGCGAGAACTGCGAGAAGATGCGCCGCATGATCTTTGCCGGCCTGCAGCCGCTCGGCATCATCCTTGACGAGGAGAAGAATCGCCAGCGCGGCTTCGAGCGCGAGATTTCCGCCGACAACTCGGCTGTGAAGATCATCATTATCCCCACCAACGAGGAGTACATGATCGCGCTCGACACCTTCCGCATCGTGGAGG
>USJN01000132.1 GCA_900554945.1 uncultured Coriobacteriaceae bacterium
AACGCGAGGACATGGCGACCGACCCTCGGGCGCGCCTGCTCGCCCCGTCCATGGTGTACGCGCTGTGTAACGGCGACCCGGTGAACGAGCTTGCGCTGTCGGCCCCGGAGGCCACGAAAACCATGATGGAGCACGACTGGGGGATCACGGACCGCGAGGGGCTCATCCGCCAGCTGTATTCGCTCCTGCGCGCGGGGCAACGCGAGGGGTCGGCGCGCGCGGCGGAGGAATCACACCCCAAGCGCACTTGTTCGGAAGGTGGCGACAATCGAGGCAAAATTGCCGCTGCAAGGTTACTTCCCCACACTAATAATATGTAGTCTTTGGGTAAGCTTTTGGATTTATGCCACGAACCTTCGACTGAAAGCCCGTTCTCTCCTCGCAGGCGCTAGGATGGCTTTCAGGAAAAATGACAGTCTGGAAACGAGACATAGCAGATTCAGCATCGAGGGCAGGCGAACCGCTTTCCGCCGCCGCAGGATCTCACGCGAAGCCCGAGGAGCGCCCCGAGAGGCGCACCCCGCAGGCATCGAGCGCGAGGCCCGCTGTGACGAAAAGCGCGATCGCGGCATACGCCCTCTCCTTCGTCGTGCCCTTTTTCGTGATTCTCTTCGCGTTTGCATCGAACGGCATCTACCCCTTCGGGGACGTCTCGGTCATGATGTACGACATGCCCGTCCAGTACGCGCAGTTCTTCGGATGGCTCTCCAACGTGATCAACGGCGACGCATCGCTTCTGTACTCCGACGACGCGGGCATGGGGTGCGGAACCTACGCGCAATATACCTATTACCTGTCGAGCCCTTTAAACGCGCTCGTCGCCTTCTGCGACCCTTCGCAGGTGCCTTACTTCTTCAGCTTCCTCTTCCTTGTGAAGATTCCGCTTGCCGCCGTGACCTGTCTCGTGTTCCTGCGCGGGCGCTTTGCCGCGGCAGGTGCCAAAGGGTCTTGCGCAACGCAGGTGCTCGCGGTGGTCGGCGCGATCGCCTACTCGCTCACCTCGTATGTCACCGGGTATTCAAGCAATATCATGTGGATCGACGGCGTGATTATGGTGCCGCTCGCCTGCCTGGGCGTGTACCGCCTGGTGCGCGGACGCGGATGCGCGGCCCTGTTCGCGTCGTGCGCGTGCGCCATCCTTTTCAATTGGTACACGGGCTACATGGTGTGCTTCTTCACCATCTTCTACTTCTTCTACGAGTACGCGCGCCTGCGCATCGAGGAGCGCGAGCGCGCCTGCGACGAGGGCGAACTTAGGCTCGGAAGCGAACGCGAGTGCGCAGACGGCGCGGGCAAGCGCAACGGGGGCAGCGAAAACGAGCCCGCGCGCATTGCCCCCAAGAACCGAGAGCTCGCAGGCCACCCCCTCATCCACCTGGGCCTACGCTATGCTGCGACGATGATTCTCGCCGTGGGGGCCTCCGCGGTAATCCTCTTCCCCACGCTGATTGCACTTTTGGGCGGCAAGGGTTCAGGCGCTGGGCTGGCGTCGCTTGCGGGGACCATCTTCTCGCTCAACCCCTTCGACTACGCGAACTTCTTCGCCATCGGCACGCGGCCGGGCATCATCGTCGCGAACGCGACCCCTGCGATCGTGATTTCAGCTCTTGTGCTCGTAGGCGTCGCCGTCTTCTTCGCGGACGCTCGCAGGTCCCGCGCCCTGCGCATAGCGGGCGCCGTCATTATGGGCATTCCCGCCTCGTCGCTCGTCCTCATCCAGCTGAACACGATCTGGCTTGGATTTGTGCCCGAGTCGTCCTACACGGGCCGCATGGCGTTTCTGCTGCTGCTCACGATGGTGGCGCTTGCCTTCGAGGGCATCGCCTTCTGCCTGGACAACAAAAACGAGGCGCTCGTCGTCGCCGGAAATCCGAAGAACCGCCCCGTGCGCCACACATCGCTGCGCGCCGTGGTGAAGGGCGGCGCGGCGGCGTTCCTCATCTTCGGATGTGCCACCTTCAACGTGTGGTACCGAACGCTCTCGATTCGCCCGAGTGCCGCGAACGCCGTGCTCGAACTGGTACTGATTACGGGATTCACCGCCTTCCTTGCGCTCATGGTGCGCCAGGACCTGCGGGTTCCCGCCGAAGGGAACGCCCGCGAGAAGCGCGCGACGGGGCGCAAGATTCTTGCCCGAGCGGGAATCGCCTGCCTGGTCATCCTGTTCGCCTTCGAACAGTGCTACGGCACGGCGGCTCAGTACGCCGCATGCGACTTAAGCGCGAGCGAATACTCGAACCGCATCGCCGAGCTCGAGGAATACTACGAGGACTACCCCACCGACAACGGCTTCGCGCGCACGGGGCAAACGTGCGTGTACTATGGGTCGTCGAAGTACAACGGACCTGATTGCACGGGGCTCGTGCTCAGTGGGTCGGGCTCGTTCGATCTGTACTCGTCCACCCAGGAAAACAGCGTGCAGAACCTGCTCATGCGTCTCGGGTACTCGAAGAAGACGCCGTTCGGAACCGCGTACCAGTCGCCCAACACGGCGGCAGATGCGCTCCTTTCGGTGACCAACGTCATTGCTGAGGAGCAGCCACCCGAAACCGAGCTCGTCGGTGACCATGCTCAAAAGCTCTACGGGTCGTATCGCGATTGGAAGACGACCTCGTCGATGCCTCTCGGCTACGGCATTGCGGCCACAGCCGAGGAGACGGAGCTGGCGAATAAGGCAGACTACTCGAACGCTGCGACCGATGCGACCGACGACGAGCCCACCGACGCATGGAGTGCCAACCCCTTCAACAACCAGATAGCGATGTACGCGTCCGTCACAGGCGCCGACGCAAGCGGTCTCTACCATAAGGCGACCGCTGCCGACGCGGAGAGCACGAGCGCAACCCAGCGCGACTTCACCGTCACCACCACGAGCGCGGGGCCGCTTTTCCTCTACTTCCCGAGCATCTACCTGCTCGACATCGAAGAGGCCGGTATCTCCTGCTATGCCCAGGTCAACGGCAACACCGTCGAGCACGTCGGCGGGCGCGGGTCATGCAACGTGGTCTACGCGGGCACGTTCGACGCGGGCGAGACCGTCACGGTATCGATTGTCCCGACGGCCATGAAGCAGACGACCGTGAACAAGCACGGGCAAATCGTCGACGTTCAGCAGGCGGTCTTCAACGCACCGACCGAGGCAGCCATCAGGGCAGAGACGCTCGATGTCGGCGAGATGAAGACGCTGCTCGGAAAGCTTGATTCCGCCGGCTTCTCGTTGAAATCGTTCTCGAACGGCCAGGTGAGCGCCTCCTTCGACGCCCAGCGCGACGAGACGCTCCTCGTTTCCATCCCCTACGAGAAGGGCTGGAGCGCCACTGTGAACGGACACAACGTGCCGGTCCACGAGCTCTACGGCGGACTTTTGGGCATCGACGTCTCCGAGGGCATCAACGACATCGAACTCCACTACATGACGCCCGGCCTCATACCGAGCGCGATTATCAGCATCGCGAGCGTCGTTGTGTTCTGCGCATGGCGCGCCTTCGAGAACCGTCGCCATCGCACGCGCGCGACCAGCGGAAAGAGAGCAGCGCAATGACCAACCCTTACAGCTTGAGCTTCGTCGTCCCCTGTTATAACGAGGTCGACAACATCCGCCTGTTCAAGCGCCGCGCCTTCGAGTGCTTCGACGCGGAGGGCATTTCGCTTGAGATCGTGTTCGTAAACGATGGCAGCCAGGACGGCACCTTCGAGCTGCTGCGCGAGGTCGTGAGCGAGACCGACCCTTCTCATCCCATGCAGGCCGTGCAGTTCTCCCGCAACTTCGGCAAGGAGGCAGCACTGTATGCGGGCATGGAAGCGGCACGCGGCGAGTGCATCTGCCTCATCGATGCCGACCTGCAGCAAACGCCCGAGGACGCGCTGCGCATGTACAAACTGCTTATGGACAAGCCCGAGTACGATATCGTCGCTGCCTGTCAGATCGAGCGCAAGGAAAGCGTCGTGTTAAAGCTGTTCAAGCACTCGTTCTACAAAACCTTCAACGGCATCTGCACCGACATCGAGATCCCTGCGAACGTGAGCGACTTCCGCGTGTTCCGCCACACCGTGGCCGACGCCCTGCTCTCACTGCCCGAAGGTCAGCGCTTCAGCAAGGGACTTTTCGCATGGGTCGGGTTCAAGACGCTCGAGGTGCCCTACGAGCCGGACGCGCGCGCCAACGGCGAGAGCAAATGGTCGGTGAAGTCGTTGTTTCACTATGCAGCGAACGGCATTTTAGGCTTCACGACCTGGCCTTTGAAGGTCGCCGTCTGGATCGGGCTCGTCGCCTCGCTCGGAGGGTTCGTCTATCTTCTGTGGATCATCTTCGAATACGCGCTGCGGGGCACCGACGTGCCGGGCTTCCCGACGCTCGCGTGCCTGATTCTGCTGTTCGGCGGCCTGCAGCTCACCGTGCTTGGCGTGATCGGCGAGTATCTCTCGCGCAGCTACATTGAGGGAAAGCACCGCCCGCTCTACATCGCGAAGGAGCACCTCACGAACGAGGGGCGCGGAGAGAACGAAAAGTAGAGCAAATGCAGCCGGCAAGCAACGAGGTTTGCTGTCATTGCGAGGTCGCTGTCGCGCGTCGACAGGGGCGCATCGAGCATTCGGTCACCTCGCGCACTCGCGAAGCGCGTCTACGGGAGTGTTCCTTTCTCGAAATCGGCTCGCCGTGGACAAAAAATGGCGATATGTGAGGAGTTGCACATATCAAACTTATCTTTAAAGAATCTGACCTGGGAAAATGTCGGGGAACGGATGCCGAGATGCCCAAAAGCGTCGATTCGGACTCACATATCGGACGCTTTTTGTCCACGACTTTGCCCTTGAGCTCATTTGCTCTTCGGGGCAAAGGCGGGGCGCTCGTAGTCGAAGCCGACGATCGGAAAACAGAGGACGCATCGGGCATTCGGTCACCCCGCGCGCCGTCAAGAAAGCACTCGCTGGATCTTAAAGTTTCCCGTCGCGCATCGCCTTCAGCTTGGCGAGGGTATCGGCGGGAATGCGATCACCGAGCGTGCGCTTCTCGGCCACCTTCGGCGACTCGTCGAGGCGCGCCTGATCGTAGTATTCCCCCACTTCATAGCTGAAGCCGTTCGCACTCATGCGGTCGACGCCGCCTCCGAAGACGGTGTCTTGGATGGTGGCGTCGCTTGTGACCACGAGCGTTTCGACCATGCGCTCAGATCGGAAGAGCACACGTCTGAAC
>USJN01000133.1 GCA_900554945.1 uncultured Coriobacteriaceae bacterium
GGGGAAGCGCAAGACGATGGCGGAATTCAGCCGCTGAGCACAAACGACGGATATTATTACATCGACGACAGCTCTTACGGGCTGTCGTATTATCTCGGTCAGGCCGCGTCGAACAGGTACACAAAAGTCCACGTCGGAACCAGCTTTTCGGATTCGGGGACGGTTACCATCCCCTCGTCGCTCACTGAAATCGCCGGCTATTCCGAGGGCTTTTTCAGCCAGGGGCCTAAGACGGTCAGCATCGGGTATGTGGGCGCGCTCTCCTTCGTCATCCCCTCAGGCAGCGACGTTTCGATTGACCGCGTGAACTTCTACGCGAAATCCGATGATGGCGGCGCGACGGTTACCGTCGATGCGGGCGCGAAGGTGAAGTTCTCCAACTGCGCGTTCTCCAAAACACCCGTGGTGAACGGCGAGGCAATCTTCGAGGACTGCACGTTCGCTACGGGTAAGATCGAGAACAACGGCTCGGCAACCTACGTCGGGTCGACCCAAGAGCCCGAAAACATCAGCAAGCCTGCCGACACGTACCAGTCGCTTTCGTTCGTTTTCGCAGACGATAAGGCATTTGCCCCTGCAGTCGAGGGAAGCTCGGTCGACCAGAAGCTCGCGTTTAGCGTTGCGGGAACGAAGGCGGCGGACGCAAAGTTCTCGGCTGCCGTCGTCGATGCCGAGGGCAAAGACGTGGCGGGCCTTTCCGCGACGGTCGAAGGCGGCCAGGTGTCGCTTTCGGGCACGGCCCCTGCGGCGGGCGCCTATCAGGTGAAGCTCACCGCCGAGGCGACGAAGGACGACGGCTCGACCGATTCCGTCGCCGAAATGCTCTCCTTCGAGGTCCAGCAGCAGATCCAGGTTCGCCTTTCCGGCAAGCTGCAGTGCTTCGTCGTCGATGGTACGAGCATGATGAGCCTCGACCACGACGGCATCGCCCTCGCGTCGGCTGGCGGTGGTGCGAGCGGCGGCAGCAGCTCGTCCGAGAACAACCGGCTCGATGTCGAGGTGAAGGAAGGCGAGGGCGAGTGGACGGCCTGGAACGACTGGGCGAAGAACGACGGCGTTCGTCAGGACAAGGTCAGTGTCTCCATTTCCCCTGAAGGCAGCGGTATGGCGGCGAAGGTGACGATGGGCTCGGTCTTCATCACGGGGACCCCCGCAAAATCAGGCACCTATCAGGTCGTTGCCACGGTGACATCCGGTGCCCGCACGGAGCAGAGCAACGCGGTCGAGATGCGCATCTACGACAACGACAAGACGCTTGCCGAGCGCATAGCCGACCTTCCCGAAGGCACGACATCGTGGGACATGGAGCCCTATACCATCGCCGAGACGGGTAACGCGACCGTCCCCACCACGCTGACCGACATCTACGGCTCGCACGAGTCCGGCACGTACGGCACCATCGGCAAGGGCGAGAACGGGAACTTCGGCACCGAAATGCTCACCATCCCTGCCGGCGCCGATGTCACGCTGCACAACATGAAGGTGCTTTCCAGCGTGAAGATCGTCGTTGAGAAGGGCGCGAAGCTCACTCTTGACGATTCCGTGGCGTACGGAACGGTCGAAGTGAACGGCGGCACGGTTTCCGCGAAGAACTCCTCGTCGTTTGTGGGTCAGATCGTGCTCAACGATGGGTCGACGCTCAAAGACGCCACGATTGTCTCGCACGCTAACTTCCTCTCCGATGGAAACTATCAGGTCAAGGCTCCCGAGGCGCCTGTCGTGGTAAATGGGAACGTCACGTTTGAGGGCGCGAACTCGATCACGGGTTGCGGTATCACGTCGGGCAGCGATGCCCAGTCCGCCCTCGTGGTTGGCAAGGGCGCGACGGTGACTATCCCGGCGGGCTCTTCGCTTGTCGCCAAGGGCGGCTCGATCGACACGACCGGCGGCAACGGCGGCGCGGGCGTGAAGCTCGACGGAGGCTCCATCGTCGGCGGGGGCTCGTTGACTGCCACGGGCGGATCGGTCGGCCTGGGGCTCGGCAACGGCGGCGCGGGCATCGGCGGCCAGGGCAAGGTCGGCGTTGCGACCGTCGTGGCCACAGGCGGCGACATCCCCGCGGCGGGCGAGGGCTCGATAGGCGACTCCTCCAAGTACAAGGCGGGTGATGGCGTGGCCGCCGACGTTGCGGTGTCCCAGAAGTCGGACATCACCGTCGCGGGCGGCCAGGGTGCGACTCCCGGCAGCTCGGAGGTCGCGAAAACCTACGACCCCGATGCGGAGGGTTCCGATCCAGCCCCCTCTATCGAGAAGCGCTTCAGGGATGTTGACCCGAATGCGTGGTACGCGCCCGGCGTGAAGAAGGTCGCGGATGCCGGCCTCATGCGCGGATACAGCGAGGTGTCGCTGTTCGGCGTTGGCGCGTCGCTCACGCGATCCGAGCTCGCGATGGTGCTCTGGCGCTATTCCGACCCGGCAGCCGAGGGCTCCTATGACGCAAGCGCTGCCAAAAACGAGACCTCGCTTCCCGACGTTCGCGACGGCGTGTGGTATACGGGTGCGGTGAACTGGGCGGTTGCGAACGGCGTCATGAACGGCTATGCCGACGAGGCGGGCGCGCGCACGACGTTTGGGCCGGATGACGCGGTGACGATGGAGCAGCTTCTCCAGACTCTCGCTAACCTGAAGGGCGCGTCCAATGCTGACGAGGCGGCGCTTTCGTCCCTCGTCGATGCCGAGAGCATTTCTCCTTGGGCGAGATCCGCTGCGGCATGGGCGATTCAGCAGGGCGTGGTCAGCGGGTACGAGCTGCCCGACGGCACGCATCAGCTCGTACCGGGCGAGCGCATCGCGCGCGAACGCGTTGCCGTGGTGCTCTCAAATGCGCTCGAGAAGGGCATTCTGTAGGAACCTACTGTAAGAAGAGCGTGCGCGGGCTTGAGGGTAGCTAAACCGGTTCCCAGACGCGCACGCAGCAGTACTGCTGCGATTCGCCCTGAAGCGTGGTGTTGTCGATGTTCGAGTACGTGACGACGCGCTTGACCGAGCCGGTCGACGCCAGGTAGTCGCCGAAGCTCGGCGCGCCCGACTTCACCTCCAGCAGGAAATACTGCTTGCTCTCGGGGCTGAACCCGCACACGTTGTACGAGTCCTTCGCGATGATCCACCCACCGCACCATGCGGGCGGGGCGGTGGGGGTCACGCCATGACGGAACCACGGGACCAGGCTGTACGAGGCGTTGCCCTCCGCGTCGGTGTCGGGCTGCACGGTGCTTGCGGGAATGTACGTTCCCAGGTTGGCGATGCCTTCGCCGAAATTGTAGATCGCTTCGAACGAGAACATGAACCCCGTGTCGCCGTAACCCGCCTCGAGTGGCTTCATCGAAGAGGGAAGCACGAGGGAGTCGACCACGCTTGCGGATTGCGCGTCGATGCGCGTGAGCTGATAGCGCGACGAGGATGCCGCGGCGCGCGGGGTGATGACGACGGAGTCGCCCGTCGCATAGGGCGGTGTGCACATGCGGCCTTTCGAGGTGTAGGCCTCCTCGGCGTCGCTCGAGCCGAAACGTGCTCTCATCAGGCGTGACGCTTCTTTGCTCGCCGATCCGTCCTTCTTGGGGAGAACCTGCCAGAAGGCGTATCCGCTCGATGCGGCGAGCGTCGGGGTCTCCCAATCGGCGCCGCCCTCTTCGGCCAGTGCCGCCGTCCCGAGTTCCCCGTTCGAAAGCGCGGCGCTGTAGATGCGCCAGGTGCCGTCGAGGATGTTCGCCTCGGTCCACACGACGCCGGTCGCGCACGCGCGCACATCGTAGATCTCGAAACCTTCTTCTTGACCTTTCGCCTGGGAAATCGCCGTGGTCTGGTTGCCTGACGAAAGGGAGAGCAACACCACCTTCGTAAGCGGCTTCGAGCCGTCGGTGGGCACGAGGCACGCCGCAAGGGAATCGTCGCTTGCCCAGACGAGCGTTCCGTAGGGAAGCTCGTAGGTTCCTGAAAGTCCGAGCACGGTGCTCGAATCTTCGATTTCGGTGAAGTCGCCCGGCGTCGCGGCAGAACACGACGTGACGGCGTCCTTAGAGACAGCCAGCGTGTTGAAGGTGGGCTCGTTTGCCTTCGAGGCGGCGTTCACTCCCACGCCGATGCCCCCGCCGACAACGGCAAGGGCTCCGATGCCGATTGCGCCGTAAAGGAAGTGCCGTCGGGTGAGAAGGACCCGTCCACCGCCTGGGGCGGGCACCTTGATGCCCTGCTCCGAGCGCCCTTCGGCGACGCGGACCGTCGGTGCGTGCGTTGCATGCGCCGCACGCGGGCGATAGCTCGCAGAAGTGCCCCGCCGCGTGCTTTGGCGAGGGCTTCTTTGCGCGTGCGCGCTGTTTTTTCCTGGAGTGGGTCTTTTCGTTGGCATGGTGGTAATTGTGTCATTTCGCCTACGCCTCGCGCGAGAATACGCCCAATTGCTACAATAAACCCAAAGACGAATCTGACGGTCCGCCGTGGGCTTTAAGCCTTGCGCGCTCCGCCGGCCTCGTGCATGGACCATGCGCGCAGGAAAATCCCATGTTAGGAGACGTCAATGAACAACGAAACCCGACGCATTCTTCTTGTAGAAGACGAAAAGGCGATCCGCGATGCGGTCGCTGCTTATCTCGAGCGTGAAAACTACTGGGTAACCGCCGTGGGCGACGGCCAGGAGGCGCTTGAGGAATTCCAGAAGCATCATTTCGACCTGGTCGTTCTCGACCTTATGCTCCCACGCGTTCCCGGCGAGCGCGTCTGCCGCGCCATCCGCGACAACTCCGATGTGCCCATCATCATGCTTACCGCGAAGGGCGAGGTGGAAGACCGCATCATCGGGCTTGAGCTGGGCGCCGACGATTACCTGGTGAAACCCTTCAGCCCCCGCGAGCTTGTCGCGCGCGTGCGCGCCCTGCTCCGCCGCGTGCATGCCGACTCCGAGCCGCAGCGCGAAGTGCTCGAGTTCGGCGACCTCACGATCGATGTTTCCGGTCACAAGGTTCTCGTGAAGGGCGAGGAAGTCGACCTCACGGCCTCCGAGTTCAAGCTGCTCACCACGCTTTCCCGCTATCCGGGCCGCGTGTACTCTCGTATGGAGCTGGTGGAAAAGGTGCTCGGCTACGACTTCGAGGGCTACGAGCGCACCATCGACTCGCATGTGAAGAACCTGC
>USJN01000134.1 GCA_900554945.1 uncultured Coriobacteriaceae bacterium
CAGGCCAGTGACCAGGCATCAGACGCGCAAAAATTCCCTGCGAACGGTATGGAGATGTACGATCGCAACGTCGACGCGATCGCGGCGTTCATCGAGAGCGGGTGCACAGCTGACGAAGGCGCGCTCGGCATCGAACTCGAGCACATCATCGTTCGCGAGGACGGCTCGCCAGTGAACTACTCGGGCGAAGACGGCATCCAGAGCGCGCTCGAGGTGCTGCGCGCCGACTACCCGCAAGCAACCTACGACGCCGAGGGCGACCTTTTGGGCGTAGCGCGCCCCGGCGAGGCGGTGACCATCGAACCTGCCGCTCAGGTGGAACTTTCCGCAGGTCCTTTTCATGAACTGGCCAGCGCGAAGGCATGCTTCGAACAATTCGAGGAGAAGCTTTGCGGCACGCTCGCGCCGAAGCACGGGAAGCTCGCGAAGGCGGGCTATCATCCCACGGCGCGCGCGACGAGCCTGGAGCTTATCCCCAAGCAGCGCTACGAGTACATGAATCGCTACCTCGGTAGCGTGAGCCCCTTCGGGCCCTGTATGATGCGAGGAAGCGCATCGACGCAGGTGAGCATCGACTACACGAGCGCCGACGACTGCGTGCGCAAGTATCGCGTCGCGAGCGCGCTCACGCCGGTCCTGTCGCTTATCTGCGACAACTCCCCCATCTTCGAAGGTGCGCCGCGCACTCACCGCATGGTGCGCACCGAGATTTGGCAACACTGCGATCCCGAGCGCTGCGGCATCGTGCCGGGCGCTGTCGAGGGCTCGTTCACGCTGCGCGATTATGCGCGCTGGGTCTACGACACGCCGGCGATTCTCGTGCCCGACGGGCAGGGCGGCTGGCGCGAGGATTCCCGCCGCTTCAGCGAGATTTATGCTGAGCGTCCCATGAGCCGCGCCGAGGTCGAGCACGCGCTGTCGATGGTGTTTCCCGACGTGCGGCTAAAGACTTACCTCGAGATTCGCCCCGCCGACGCGATGCCCGTGCCTTACGCCGTCGCATACGCCGCACTTGTGAAGGGCATCTTTTACTGCGAGGAGAGCTTGGCGCATGTGGAGAGGCTTTTCGAGGGCATCGCGGCAAACGACATCGAGCAAGCGAAGAACTCGCTGCAGGAGCTGGGCTATGCGGGCGAGGTGTACGGCAGGTCGGCAGCCGAGTTCGCCGACGAAGTGATAGCCGCCGCACGAGCTGGGCTTTCCAACAACGAGCAAGGCTTTCTCGAACCGCTCGAGAAGCTCGTCGCCGCGCGGACGACGCTCGCCGATCGGGAATAGCACGACGCATAGCGAGGCTCGGAAATCAGACGCAGCGGCCGGTGGCCTTGGCCACGGACTTCGGATAGACTGACAGCTAACGCTTTTCAGACCGAGAGGAGATGTGCTTCATGAGCAATGAAGGCAAAAAGGTGAAGACCCACTACAAAGGCACGCTCGACGACGGCACGCAGTTCGATTCGTCCTACGACCGCGGCGAGCCACTCGAGTTCACCTGCATGGCAGGTCAGATGATCCCCGGCTTCGACAAGGCTGTGCGCGACATGGAGGTTGGCGAGACCAAGACGGTTCGTCTCGAACCCGCCGAGGCATATGGCGAGCACAACCCGGCGCTCGTGCAGAAGATGCCGCGCTCGAATGTCCCCAATGCCGATCAGCTGCCTATAGGACAGACCATCTACCTGCGCTCGGGCAGTTCGGCGCCCTTCCCCGCACGCGTCGTGGAAGTGACCGACGACTCCGTTAGTTTCGACATGAACCACGAGTTGGCAGGCCAGGCGCTCACCTTCGAGATTACCCTGGTGGAAGTCGCAGACTAACCGCCGCACGCATCGCGAGCCCGAAAGCCCCGCATCCATCCGCTTTTGCGAAGGACGCGGGGCTTTCTCATTTTATGTGGTCCCTAACTGCAACCTTGAGCGAGACGTCGCAACGCGCGCACTCCCGCCCATCTGCCCGACGGCCCCACCCTCACGTGAAGCGGGCGCGTCTACTTGATGCGAGATTGCAAATCGCCGATTTTCGTCTTCGCCCTGGAATAATGATAGGCGCCGATGCCGACGAAGCCGGCCGCTACAACCGCAATCGCATAAGTGACTACGCTCGCCGCAACCGTCTCGGGATTGAAGATCCCGTTCGCCACCAGGACCTGGCGAATGATCAGGAACAGCACAAAGATGATGATGCCGCCTGCCATCTGCATGAAGCCGCGCGTTTTCTTTTGCTCGAGCTCGGCGATTTCCTCGCGGAGCTTGCGCTCCTTCTTGCTCATTCCCTTTGCCATTTCCCACTCCTTACAGCGCCGCATGCGACGCGCGCGAACTCTAAAAAACCAATGCCATCCAGTATAGGGCAAGCTCTCGAAAAAAGCGGGCTTCCCCCATACGAGGAAAGCCCGCCAAGATGAAACGCAAAGCAAGACGCGTTGCGAAACATGCGGCTCGCAACGCGAGTTCGCGATACGCACGACGCACAGCCGTCGTACGAAAAGCGGTCGCTTAAGCCTTCACCGCCTCGCACATACCCGCAGGCACGCCGCTGTCCTTGGTGGCGTCGTAGCCCTCGAGCTCTTCCTTGTCGAACTTCTTCACCATGGAGGCGTCGTAGCCGAGCTCCTTAAGCGAGTTCAGCGCCATCTCGGCATGAACCTGCTCGAGCGGCTTGCGACCAAACGTCCAGTTGTAGATGAAGAAGGTGAACAGCGCGGTGATGGCAAGGCCGGCGACCGCAAGCAGGAACGATCCCAGGTGCACGCCGGCGCCTGCGAGGTTGCCCGCAGCGAGCTCGATGCCCACGTTGAACATATTGTAGCCACCGACCGTGATCATGACGGAGAAGCCCTCGCCGGAGAAGTTGGCAAGCGCACCGGAGATTCCGAAGGGCGCGAAGATTGCGCCCAACATCCATGCCGTGATCAGGATGTGAAGCGGGGTGACCTTCTTGGTGACCCTCTTCAGACACACGAACAGGATTTGGAAGAACGCGGCGAGCAGACCGCCCACAAGGAACGCGCACACAAACAGCATGCCGCCCTCGGTCTTTGCGACGCCGAGGTTGTTATTGAACCCGACCGTGCCGCAGATCCAGCCAATCGCGATGCAGATAGCGGCGAACAGCACGTTGAACCACACGACGAACCACACACAGTTCCAGATGCACTTGCCCATCTTCTCGTTGTTCTTCGTCCAGGGACCCACGGCCTTCATGCCGACCGCCATCGCAAAGCCGGAGAACGGGAGCAGCGCGCCAAACGTCGCCCATTCCTCGACGTACTGATAGCACGCAAGGCCGCCCAGGATGCAGCCGATCACGCCCATGCTGATAAGCGTGGCGCCACCCATGAAAAACGCCATCGGCGTGCCTACGAGCACGGTCTGCCAGAACGTGAGGATCGCCTGGGCGATGAGCGCGAAGGTGCCGCCCACCAGGAAGCTGTAGATAACTGTCTTGTATGGTTTCATGACCATCCCCTTCAACTATTCTTTTGACTCCACATCGCGCGAATGCGCAAAAACAGACACGCTTTCCCTCAAAAGCGTGAACATGCGCACGATAGATTACCCGAAAGCGCGCGCCCGACCTCAACCCACAGGGTCGAATCGACGGGTTGACTTGGCCGTGCGTCCCTGCGGCGAGAGGACGAATTTGCCCTGGGAGCATGAGAAAGGGACTGGACAAATAAGCGAATGGGGAACGCGAAAGAAAAGCAGACGCGCCTCCTACCCGGGCGGCTTCCCTGCGCACGCAAAGGGGGCCGGCGGCGTGATAGCCGTCGACCCCCTTGTTGCGCAAACGCCGCCTCGCGTCTGTTGGACGCGGTAGCGTCTTTAATTCCCCGCAGCCCTTGAGGCTTGGTATTCCTCCACGAGCTTCTTTGTGACGTCGGCAGGCGCCTGCTCGTAGCCGTTGAGTTGGATGCTGTACGAGCCCGAGCCGCGCGTGATCGAGCGCAAATCCTTCGTGTACTTCACGATCTCGGCGTAGGGCACGCGCACGATGATCACCGTCTCGCCCTCGTCGTTGGAGTCGGTGCCGACGATGCGGCCGCGGCGCGTGGAGATATCGCCCATAACCGGACCCGCATAGTCCTCGCCCACCGTGATCTCCATGTCGGCCATCGGCTCGAGCAGCACAGGATCGGCCTGGTCGCACGCGGCGCGGAAACCGATGCGCGCGGCGGTCTTGAACGCCATCTCGTTGGAGTCGACGGAATGATAGCTGCCGTCGAACACGGCGACCTTGATGTCGACCATCGGGTACCCGGCGAGCACGCCTTCCTTCATGGTCTCCTGCACGCCCTTGTCGACTGCGGGAATAAGGCCGCCGGGGATAGCGCCACCCTTAATCTCGTCGACAAACTCGTAGCCCGCCCCCAGGTTCGGGGAGATGCGCAGCCAGCAGTCTCCGAACTGCCCGGCGCCGCCCGTCTGCTTCTTATGACGGCCCTCGGCCTCGGCGGTCTTGCGGATGGTCTCGCGATACGGGATGCGCACCGTCACGAGGCGAACCTCAACGCCCGTCTGCTCCTTACAGCGGGAAATGAGCATGTCAACCTGCGTGTCGCCCATCGCGGTGAGCACGGTTTGGTGCGTTTCCTCGTTGCGCTGGATATGGATCGACGGGTCGTTTTCCGCCGCGCGGGCAAGGAACGTCCCGAGCTTGTCCTCTTCCTTCTTGTTGACGGCCTCGATCGCGACCGGGTACTGCGGCACCGGCAGCGGCAAGGGGTCGACGGCGATCTCGCCGGTAAGGGAAATCGTGTCGCCCGTGCGCGTCTCGGCAAGCTTCGGCACGACGATGATGTCGCCCGCCTTCGCGCTCTTCACGTCAGTGGCTTCCTTGCCCATCATGACGTAAAGATGGCCAAGGCGCTCCTTTTTGCCCGTGCGCGCGTTGATAAGCTCCATGCCGGGCTCGAGCACGCCCGAGAGCACCTTAAGGAAGCTCAAGCGGCCCACGAACGGGTCGGAGAGCGTCTTGAAGGCAAATGCCGCGGGGCGGTTCGTCTCGTCGATGGGGATGGAGGTGCCGTCGGCCATCTGGAAGCGGCCGTGGCTCCTTGGGTGCGGGAAGTAGGTGCAGATGTCTTCCATAA
>USJN01000135.1 GCA_900554945.1 uncultured Coriobacteriaceae bacterium
CGGAGGCCGTGGCCGGCGCAGCTCAAGCGCTGGCCACGGCCTCCTTTTCATCGGGCGCGCCCTCGCGGCGCGGCGGCATCTTTCCCGACGCCGCGCCAAGCTGCACCGCCCGTGCGGCAGCGCCGCATCAATCGTCGGAATCGTCAGACGCAGGCGCGTACGGGAAAGTTAGGCGGACAACTGCCCGCGAAAACGAATTTCGATGCAACGTACAGCCCTGTTTGGCTTAGGGCAAAAGTAATTGCGACTTGCCAAGAGCCGACAACGACTGCTATCGTCTTTCAACACGGAGGACGACAATCTGGGGGAACAATGAGCCGTAAATCCGAAGAATGCGAAACGACCCGCCTGCGCATCCTTCGCGCGGTAACGAAGCCGATCGAGGAGATGACCGTCTCTCAGATTAGCAGTGCCGCCGGAGTATCTCGTCAAACCTTCTATTCGCTCTTCGCCTCAAAGTACGATATCGCATATTGGTACCTCAAAAAAGCAGAAAGCCGTTTCCTCGTGGAGATCGGCCGCACGCTTTCCCTTTCTGACGGGATCTCGAATTACTTCGAGTTCCTCGAGAGAGAACGCCCCTATCTCGCGAACGCCTTCGAGCGCAAACCCGACAAACGCGAACTCCGAGAGCGTTTGGATTATCTAATAAACGAAATGCTCCAGACGGCTTCGGGCAAAGGCGTCGACATCGACGAGGACTTCAAATTCTGCGTCTCGTACACCGTCGAATCCGCAAATTGCCTGGTTGCGAGCTGGTGTCTCCATGGCGGAGCCAGCGACGATGCGGAGACCATGGCCCGCCGGCTCAAGATGTGCATCCCTCAACGCCTCGCGACGCTATCCGACCCGGAATCGCTTTCCGCAAAGCGTCCGGCCTTCGATTAGGCAGCAAGGGCACCCTCTCGAAGCTTGACACATCCGGTACTTTGTAGCCGAATCGCCGACAGCCACCGACTGCACGCCTTGCTATAGTGTCAACAGAGTTGATTCGGGCGGAAGAGAGCGCAGGCCGTGCTGTCATCCCGCACCGGAAGGAGAGGGGGACTCCATGCCAACAGTCAAATCGGTGTGCGGAGGCTGCCACAACAGCTGCCCCATACTCGTCGAGGTCGAAAACGGGCGGGTGGTCCGTACGAGCGGCGTGCCGGGAGACCCGCGCACCGGAGGCGCCATTTGCTCGAAGGGGCAGGCTGGCCCACAGATTGCCCACGATCCGCGGCGCCTCATGTACCCGGTGGCACGCACTGGCGAGCGCGGCGAAGGAAAATGGGAGCGCTTGGACTGGGACGACGCGATAGCGAGACTCGCGGGGAAGATCAATGCGGCCGTCGCCTCCGAAGGACCGCGCTCGGTCGGATTTATTCGCGGCCAGGCGCCTGGTTGGGGGTTCACCTACGACATGACGCAGCGCCTCGCCCACGCGGTCGGAACCGACGTGGGAATGGGAGCGTCCGAATGCTTCGTTCCCCGAGCCGTCATGGAAGGCATGACGTACGGCGGGATGCCCTCCCACTGCGACTACGACAACGCGGATCTCCTCATCTTCTGGGGCAAGCAGCCCGCGTTCAGCGTGGCTCCCTCCCTCCGCAAGATTTACGACGCTCATGAGCGCGGGGCGAGGCTCGTCTGTGTCGACCCGCTGCATTTCCATCTTGCGGCGACGGCCGATGAGGTCCTCCAGCCCGAGCCGGGCACCGACCTTGCGATCATGCTCGCGATGATCTACGTGATCGTCGAAGAAGGATTGTGGGATGCGGAGTTCGTCGACTCCTACACCAACGATCCTGGACTCAAGCGTCTGGCAGCCCATGTGCGCGGCGCGAACCGCCAGGGCATCCCCTACACGCCCGAATGGGCCGAGGGGATATCCGGCGTTCCAGCCACCGCAACGCGCTTGCTCGCCGTCGAATACGCGACCACCAAGCACGCCGGCATCGTGAGCGGGCACGGCCTTGAGGGCCGCGTCAACGTTTCGCAGACGACGCGCGCCCTCTGCATCCTGCGCACCATCACCGGTCACCTCGACCGCGTCGGCTGCGACGTGTTCACTCCCAAAAGCCCCGATCGCGACCCGAACTTCACCCTGATCGACCGCGTCGTGCCCGGGTTCAGCCCGGCGCATCCCACGAAGATGTTCCACGTGCCGCCGTACAACCACCCAGACTCGAGCTGGCCCCTGCTCTTCGGCGGCCAGGGGCTCATTCCGACGCCGGACATGTACCGGCTCATGCGCGAGGGGAAGCTCAAGGTGGCGGTGATTCAGGGCGCGAACATCATGGTCACGCAGCCTCAGCCGGACGTGACGCGGGTGGCGATGGCGAACGTCGACTTCATATGCGTCATCGACCCCTACCTCAGCGAGACGGCGGAGCTCGCCGACCTCGTGCTGCCCGCGGCGACCTACCTCGAGCGCACGGAGCCCGAATGGTTCAAGTCGGACGTCTGGCTCCCCATCGTGACCTTACGGCAGAAATGCGTGACGGTCGGCGAGGCGCTGCCGGACACGCAGATCATGATCAGGCTCGGCCGCGCCCTCGGCTTCGACGAGGAGTTCCCGACGGAGGAAATCGACTACTACATCGACGAGGATCTCGGGCCGTCCGGCATCACCGCCGCCCAGCTGCGAGAGAGCCCGCATGGGATTTCCTTCGGATCGATCGAGTACGAGAAGTTCAAGAGGGCGGGTTTCAGGGCCCCTGGCGGCAAGGCCAACATCTACAGCGAGGTGCTCGCGGAAAACGGCTTCGACCCCCTGCCGAGCTGGATAGAGCCCTCGGAATCCCCCCGTGCGCGGCCCGACCTCGCAAGCGAATACCCGTGCGTTCTCTTCACGGGCAGAAGCGGCCCCATGTACGTTCACGAGCAGCGCCGCACCATCCCCTGGCTTCGCGAGATGCAGCCCGAGCCCTACCTGTGGCTCAACAGCGCCTGGGCTCGCGAGCTGGGAATCGAGAACGGCGAAGTCGTCGAGGTGGCGAGCCCACGCGGCTCGACACGCGTCAAGGCAGAGCCGACCCCCATCATCAAGCGTGGCTGGCTCTACGTGCCCGGCGGGTGGAGAGACGCCAACTACAACGTGATGGGGATCGACGACGAGCTCGACCCGATCTCCAGCCAGGCCAACTACACGATGTGTGCCGGCAGAGTCGACAAAATCACCAGCAGAAAGGGGGCCAGGTAACCATGCAGTACGCATTCCATTTCAACGTCGAGCGGTGCGCCCAGTGCTTCGCTTGCGAGGTCGCGTGCAAGTCGGCCCACAACAGCCGCCCCCGCGTGCAGGAAGAGCCTGGCACCTGTGGCCCTCGGTTCAGGCAGGTCGTCGAGCTGAAGAGCGAGGATTCGGCGACGCCCGTCCAATACGTCTCCATG
Source organism: uncultured Coriobacteriaceae bacterium (assembly GCA_900554945.1). Lineage (GTDB taxonomy): Bacteria > Actinomycetota > Coriobacteriia > Coriobacteriales > Eggerthellaceae > Ellagibacter. The sequence goes on from USJN01000135.1 coordinate 3,376, forward strand.
GCGTGCATGCACTGCGGGGACGCGGCCTGCATGGCGGTTTGCCCCGCCCGCGCAATCTACCGGGACCCGCAGTTCGGAGCCGTGCTCGTCGACCACAGCAAGTGCCTCGGATGCCGTTACTGCTCCTGGGCATGCGAGTTCGGCGCACCGCAGTTCGACCGCGACGGGCTCATGACGAAGTGCGACATGTGCATCGACCGTTTGCGCAAGGGGTTCGCGCCGGCATGCGTGGAGTCCTGCTGCGGCGGCGCCATCACCATCGGGCCGGTTGAGACCGCCCGCAACGCGGTGCGGGAGCATGCCGCCAAGAGAATTGCTACCGCAAGCCGTCTTCTGTAGCGCCATGTCGATACCTTTGACGCAGGAAGAGCGCAGCGAGTCGGCGCTCGTCGCGTTCACGCTGCTCGTCCCCGCCTCGGCGGGCGTGGCGCTCTTCGCCCTAGCCTTCGGGGGCGGCGTCCGACCCACCATCACCGCGCTCGCGTTGGCGTGCGTCGGGATGACGGGGTCGATCACGCATCTCGCGAAACCGCTTCGCGCGCCCACGTCGCTGAGAAACGTTAGGTCCTCCTGGCTTTCACGCGAAATCGCGGCGGTCTCGGTTTTCTGGGCGTTCGAGCTCGCCTGGCTCGGGAGCGAGGCAGCTTTGACGGTCTCACAGGATTCAGTTCAAGATGTCCTCGCAATCGCGTCGCTCTCCTCCCGCGCGTTCGCCGTCGTCGGAGGAGCGCTTCTGCTCGCCGTGATCGCGCGCGCCTACAAAGTCTCCACGCGTCCCGCATGGTGCGGGCCCGAATGCCTCATGGAGCTCACCGCCTGTGCACTTGGCGCTGGGGGCGCGCTATACGCCGCGAGCGCAGGGCTCTCCCTCGGCGGGTTCGGCGTTGTTGGGATCGCCTCCGCGATTGCTGGTGTTGCGGGCCTGGCTCTCGACGTTTTCTCGCACAGGAGAAGGCGCTTGCGTCTTGAAAGCCTGCGCGAGCAAAGCGACGAGCGCATCCCGCTGACGCTTACCCGCTATGACGAACTACGTAGCTTGGTTCTCGCAGCTTGGCTCGTCGAAATCGCAGCGGTGCTTCTTGCCGTCGCCACGCTCTTTTGGGTCGCATCCTTAGCTCAGCTTGTAGCACATGCGCTGCATCGCCAGGTGTTTTACAAACTGCCTGTGCAAGTCCGTTATACTGCCAAACTGCGTAAGTAAAGCTCGGGCGAGAGACAGGAATCCCGTGTCGTTGAGGGCGCCTGAGAGCAAATTATCTTTTCCTTCGCGGGCGATTGCCCATTCGATGCGATCCTGCGCAAATCGTCGGAATCGAATCCGTCGATTAGGTACCCAGGGATGGCTTTCGCCTGCTCGCTCGAGGTGATGATGCGCATGCTTCCTCCAAACCAAGGAGACGGACATGCGGCCGTGACAGGCTAAACGCGCCAAAAGGAAGATAGAGATGGCAATTAAGGGTCGTTGACAGACATCGCTAACCTCCAGTACCGGAAACGTTTGCGACAATCATTGGGCAACGGATGCGGCTTGTTAAGACGTGCTACCTTTGACGCTCATATTCCGGTTGAATCGAAGCGCTCGACGCCCTGACACGCACTCGCAATCAACCCGGCCGCACGCCGGTGGCAAAGCCCTCCAACTTCGCATCCATAAGGCTTCGCCTGGGTTTTCT
>USJN01000136.1 GCA_900554945.1 uncultured Coriobacteriaceae bacterium
AACGCCTCGCATTAAAATCGTGTATCTGGAATACAGGATATTATAGAATTTTGTGTATTCGAAATACACGTTTTTCTACAAAATCGTGTATTCCAGATACACGAAATTCCGCTGTGCTTCTTTCTGCCGTCGTTGTGGCTCGGGCTTTTTACACCCTGGCAACGTTTTTCCTCCTGCGTTTGCCCTTTCTCCCCAAATGCGGCATTATGAGTAAGTAGCGCGTGTCGCCGCACGGCACGTCCATCTGAGGGACAAGGAGGCCATCATGGCTACACTCGGAGACGGTTTCAAAGGTATTTTCCTGGCAGGCATCGGCGCGGTTGCCATTGGCGCCGAAAAGGGCAAAGAGCTGGTCGACCAGCTGGTTGCTCGCGGAGAGATGACAGTTGAGCAAGGCAAGCAGATCAACACCGAGCTCAAGCACCGCGCATCGAATCTCGAATCATCCATTCGCCGCGACACCATCGAGGCACGCATGTCCATGATGTCGCCCGACGAGCGCGTCGAGTTCGCCAACATCGTGCGCGAAATGGCGGATACCGCCAACGCGAAGGACGCCGAGGCGGCTGCTGAGAAGCTGAAGGCTGCGAACGCCGCATCGGCATCGGGCACGGCTGCGGAGCCGAACCCCATCGCCGAAGCGAAAACCGCGTGTGCGACGGCAGTCGCCGCGGTGGGCACTGCAGTGGAGGCGGTCGCCAACAGCGCGCGTTCCGTGCTCGACGAGGCTGCGGCTCTGAACGCTCAGCGGGATGCCGCTTCCGCCGAGGCGCCAGCTGCGGAAGTCGTTGCAGGTGAGGTCGTCGCGGAACCCGCCGCTGACGCAGGCGAGGCCCCCGAGGGTGAAGGCACCCCCACGGCCTAGCGCCGCGCCGCTACGGTTTCCTCATGGCCGAAAACAACACACTGCTCAGGCACTTTTTCGCTCCCGGGGCAGACGCCGACCCCGAGGGTCGTTTCGGGCTCAATTCCAAGTCCCGTCGCCGCCGCATGCGCGAGATTATCGGTATCGTCGGCAAGCATCGCGCTCTCGAGGGCTTCACGCCCGAAGAGTTTCGCGCGATGCTTGAGGACTTGGGCCCGAGCTTCGTGAAGATCGGGCAAACGCTTTCGACGCGATCGGAAATCCTTCCCAAAGTGTTTTGCGAGGAGCTTACCAAGCTTCAAACGGAATGCGATCCGCTGCCGTTCGATGAGATGCTCGCGGCGCTCGACAAGGAATTCGGTGGTCGCCGCAAGGAAATCTTCGCCGAAATCGACTCGAAACCGCTTGGCAGCGCATCGCTTGCCCAGGTACACCGCGCAGTCCTGACCTCGGGAGAGTCGGTCGCCATCAAGATTCAACGTCCCGGCGTGAAAGCCACGATGGCGCTCGACATCGACATCATGCGCACGCTCGCCCGTCGCGCCTCGAGGTACATGAAGGGTGAGCAGATGCTCGACTTACGTGCTGTGGTCGAGGAGATGTGGGCGACGTTTTTGGAGGAGACCGACTTCCGGCGCGAGGCGGCGAACCTCGCCGAGTTCGCCGAGCTCAACAGCGACTGCGTCTTCGTTGCGTGCCCGAAAGTCTATACCAACCTGTGCAGCGAATTCGTCCTGGTCATGGAATACGTTGACGGCATTCCCGTCGGCGACGCGGACCGGTTGGTGGCCAACGGGTACGACCTGGAGGAAATCGGGTCGAAAATGCTCGACAACTATGCGACGCAGATTCTCGACCACGGGTTCTTCCACGCCGACCCGCATCCGGGCAACGTGATTATTCGCGATGGGCGGATCGTCTACATCGATTTGGGGAACATGGGCCGCCTGTCGGCACGCGACCGCGCCGGGTTTGGCGACATCATCGAGGCCGTGGGGCTTAAGGACCCGGGCGCGCTCAAGGATGCGCTCATGCGGTTCGCGGCGAAAAAGGACAACGCGGCCATCGATCATGCGCGCTTTCTCGCCGACCTCGACCTGCTGCTCGAAGATTACGGCTCGTGCGATGTGGCCGAAATCGACGTGGGTCAGTTCTTGAGCGACATCATGCAGCTCACGCGATCATGCAACGTGATGTTGCCCGCGTCGGTTACGAGCGTGTCGCGCGGCATTGTGACCATCGAGGGCACAGTGGCGCCATATATTCCCAACCAGAATATCGTCGCAATCATAAATGCCCACATCAAGGGCAAGAAAGGCACGCGCGAAGAGATTCGCGACGCGCTTGAGGACCTTGCGCGCGCGATATACTCGTCGGGCCGCGGCACGCTCGACGCAGCGTCGTATTCCGGCGAGGCGCTCAAGATGCTCACGCGCGGCCAGCTGAAAATGAACATGGAAGTGCTCGGCTCCGAGGCGCCGCTTGCGCATCTTTCGCGCATGATCAACCGCGTGGCGATTGCGATGGTGATCGCGGGTCTGTTCGTGGGCTCGAGCCTGATGGCGGGAACCGCGATGGAGCCGCGCTTCCTCGGCGTGCCGATGCTGTCGTTCTTCGGGTATTTCGGTTCGCTCGTTTTGTCGATCTGGCTCATCTTCAGCATCTGGCGCAGGAAATAGCCCCCGCGGTGTGGATTTCCCGTGCCGATGCGCGCGGACGGCGGAATGAAGCGGCATAATGGACAGTCGCTTCAAGCGAAAATCTTTCTCTTTTCTTATTTGCGCATATCCGCGACGGCTTTGAGCTGCGCGTTTTTACCGCCTATGAATTGGAAAGCGGCTCGCCTCAAGCGCAAATGCACGCCGCTGGGAGCGGGTGCGCCCACGGATTCGCATCGCAAGGGGCGATGGAGCGTGGCAACTGAAGAAAAGAGTCTTACATGGAAAACTTTGCCAGCCTTGGCCTGTCCGATAACGCCCTCGATGCGGTTGTGCGCCTGGGCTACGATGAGCCCACGCCCGTTCAGGAGCAGGCTATTCCCATCGTTTTGACCGGCCGCGACCTCATTGCCGCCGCGAGCACGGGCACCGGCAAGACGGCAGCCTTCCTGCTTCCCGTCCTTTCCCGCATGCCGCGCGACCGCAGCCACAACCGTCCGCCGCGCCTGCTTGTGGTTTCGCCTACGCGCGAGCTTGCACAGCAGATCGCTTTCACGGCCATGAAGATCGCGCGCTGCACCGGGCAGTTCGTGACGACTGTCTTCGGTGGTGCGCCCTACGGCCCGCAAATCAAGGAGATTCGCCGCGGTACCGATGTGCTCATCGCCACGCCCGGCCGCCTGAACGACCTCATGAAGCGCGAGGTCGTCGACCTCTCCGGCGTGCAGACGCTCGTGCTCGATGAGGCGGACCGCATGCTTGACATGGGCTTTCTTCCCGATGTGACCACCATCGTCGAGGCCACGCCCGACGAGCGTCAGACGCTTCTCTTCTCGGCGACAATCGATGAGTCCATCCAGAAGAACCTTGGCAACCTGCTCAAGAACCCCGCCGTGGTGGAAATTGCGCACAAGGGCGAAACGGCCAAGACCGTCGACCAGTACATGATGCCGATCAAGCAGGACAAGAAGCCCGAGCTCCTTCGCGCAGTGCTTGAGGAGAAGGGCCACGAGCGCGTGATCGTGTTTGCCCGCACGCGCAACCGCGCCGAGGATTTCGCGAAGGCCCTGAACGACGATGGCTATCAGGCGGAATCCATTCATTCCGACAAGTCGGTGGGTGCGCGCCGCCGTGCACTCGACAAGTTCCGCCGCGGCAAGGCGAACATCCTCGTAGCGACCGACGTGCTTGCTCGCGGCATCGATGTGCCAAGCGTCGACTACGTCATCAACCTCGATCTTCCCGATTGCCCCGAAGACTACGTGCACCGCATCGGCCGTACGGGCCGCGCGGGCGAGCATGGCTACGCCATCTCGTTCGTGAGCCCCAATCAGCGCCGCCTTCTGGTCGACATCGAGAAGCTCATCGATCGCGACATTCCCTTCATGGGGCTCGAGACGTACGACCTCGATCCCGACCTGCTGAACCGCAAGAACAAGGGTCGCGGTGGCTCGAGCCGCAACAGCGCTGGTCGCAAGCGCGATGGACGCGGGGCTGGCGAGTTCGCCAACCGTGCTGAGCGTCGTGCGGCGAAGTTCGGCGACAACAAGCGCGGTCGTGGCGGGCGCGATGAGTTCGAGGGTCGCGGCGGACGTGGTGGCTCGCGCGGCGACAAGCGCAACGAGGGCGGCAGGCGCGGTGAAGGCGGCAAGCGCGGCGACTCGAAGGGCAAGCGCGGCGAGTCGCATCGCACGAGCAAGCCGTCGGGCAACAAGGGCGCTGCGGCGACCGCTTCCAAGCGCAACAAGAAGCGCCCCTCCAACATGAACGACGTGCGCTCCTTCGGCGAGCGCCGCAACTTCGAGAAGAAGCAGAAGCGCCACTAGCAAGCGGGGCGTCGCTGGCAAGCAGGGGCGTGCGAGCGAGCAGGAGCATTGCGAGCAATCGGAGGCACCACTAAGCAGACTCTGGTGGCAACGGTAGAGCATCAGGTGTAATGGTCGTGCGTAGATCGTTCCATCTGGGGCAAATAGAGAGGGACCCGGTTCATTCACGTTGAACTGGGTCCCTCTTGCGTTTGAGCGTCACTTGTTCCTACCCGACAGTTCATTCTTAAGGTCGGCAATGGGGCTTTGCACCTGATCACTTCCAAAATCATCACCGTCAGAGCGAAGGGGGATCATTTCGATGTGGTATAGTGTGTCTGTACGGTACTGACGAGCTTAGGAGGATGACCATGAACGCTACGTGCTCGGTTATCCGGAACGGGAATAGCGCCGCGGTTGTTTTGCCGTCCGAATGGCGAAAGCGCTTTGGCGTGCAGATTGGCGACACGCTGAGTATTTCTATGCCCTCTGATGGCGAAATCACGTTTTCCGTTCAAAGAAACGACGATGACGCGATTGCGGCAGCCGAGGATTTGCTGAGCACAATAGATTCGCTCCCTGATATTCCTTGGCTACGCGGTGACTCTCCTGACGATGATCGCGAACTGGTGAGTCAGCGCTATGTCTAAGTTTTTCTTCGATACAAATGTCCTGCTCGATCTCGTTATTCCCGCTCGCCCTCAGCATGGCTTCGCCG
>USJN01000137.1 GCA_900554945.1 uncultured Coriobacteriaceae bacterium
GCGCTCGTAGCTTTTCGCAAGCGATTGCTCCAAACGCTCGATCAGGTAGAACTCGTCAATCTTGCGTTCATGAGCGAGGGCCTGAAGCGCTTCGATCAGTTCAGAGTTAGCCACGTCCAGTCGCTTCCTTTCTTAGCTGAAGTCAACGGCGCCCACCACGTGAGCGCGCTTGATGAGCGAATAACCGATAGCAATGCGCGAGCCGTCGACCTCGACGATCACGTCATCGCCTTCCAAACCTTCGAGCGTGCCCGTAAACGAGCTGCGTCCATCGATAGGAGACGACGTCTTCACCACAACCTGCTCGCCGGCGAAACGGGCGAAGTGCTCCTTCGTGCGAAGGGGCCTGTCGATTCCGGGAGAGGAAACCTCGAGCATGTAGGCTCCCGGGAACGGGTCGATCTCGTCCATGATGCGGTTGATCCACACCTGGGCGCTTGCGAGCTCATCGAAGCTCACGCCCTCCTCGGTGTCGATAAAGACACGAATCGTCGGGGCCTTCTTCGACCCCATGATCTCAAGCGTCACGATTTCGACCCCGCTGGCAGCGGCCGTCGGCTCGAGCGCATCGAGCAGTTTTTGTTCTTTGGCGGTGAGCATGTCGCCTCCTTCCTTCAACGCTTTCGTTGCACGCTTCGTTGCCCAACGGCGTTTTTCGCCCTAACATACAAAGAAAGCGGGCAAGGCCCACTTTCTCAAAGAAGCGAAAGTATGATGCGCGCCGCTGCGCACAGTAGTTGTTTTATACCACAGAAACGGCGCCTCTGGCTAGCGTCATCACCCGCATCGCGCAAGTTCGCCACAATCTGGGCGGCAAACGGTGCCGAACGCTTAAGCCTCGCGGCCCCACATGCGCACCTCGGGTTCGAGGGTGACCCCCGACGACTCGAGCACGCGACGCTGCACCTCGGCGATGAGCGCCTGCACGTCGGCCGACGTCGCGTCACCCGCGTTCACGACGAAGCCGGTGTGCTTGGTAGAAACCTGGGCGCCGCCGGCAGCAAGCCCCCTAAGCCCCGCCTGGTCGATAAGCGCTGCGGCGAAGTGGCCCTCCGGGCGCTTGAAAGTGCTTCCCGCAGAAGGCATGTCGATCGGCTGCTTCGCCTCGCGCTTGGCGGTAAGCTCGTCCATGCGCGCCCTGATGTCGACGGGATCAGCCGACGCAAGCTCGAGCGTCGCTGCGACCACGACATAGCGCGCAGCATCGAACATACTGTGGCGGTACGACCACTCGGCCTCCTCGCGGGGCACCTCGACGATGCGCCCCTCGGGAGTCACGCACGTGACGCACGCACACACCTGCGAAAACTCGCCGTCGTAGGCGCCTGCGTTCATGATGGCGGCGCCCCCGACGGTGCCGGGGATGCCGCAGGCGAACTCGTAGCCCGAAAGCCCTGCGGTGCATGCCGCCTCGGCGACCGCGGCGTTTGTGGCACCCGCACCCGCAACGATGCGCGTGCCGTCCACACGAATCGCTGAGAGGTTGTCGCGAACCTCGATCACCACGCCCTCGACCCCTTCATCGGAAACGAGCAGGTCGCTTCCACAGCCGATGACGCGCCAGGGCACGCTCGCCTGCTCGCAGGCGCACACAACCTGGGACACCTCTTCAACGCTGCGCGGAGACACAAACGCGTCGGCGGGTCCGCCGATCTTGAAGGTGGTGTGCGACGCAAGAGGCTCTAAGGGGCGCACATTCTCCTCGCCGACGATTGCGGCAAGCGAGTCGAGCAGCGATTTGTCCATTCGCGCGTCCTTTCCGTTGTGGCCGATGCGGCGCTGGAGCGCCCGCTAAAAGGCGGCGTCCGACAAGAGCGCCGCCCAACACTAGAGTAAATGATAAGAAGCCGGAAGGCTACTTCTGCTGATGCTCCCGCTTGTCATTGAGCAGGCGGTTCAAGGCGTTCACGTACGCGCGGGCGGACGACACGACGATGTCGTTGTCGGCACCGCGGCCCGTGTACACTTCCCCATCAGGAGCGGTAACGCGGATGGTCACCTCGCCGAGCGCGTCGATACCGCGCGTCACGGACTGCACCGAGAACTCGGTCAGGTCGTTTTCAACCTGCACGATCTTGTTGACGGCCTTATACATCGCGTCGATCGGGCCGGTGCCGAAATCGCATGCGGTGACGACCTGGTCGGCCTGGTTGCGCAGCGTGACGGTCGCCGTCGGGATCATGTCGGTGCCGCAGGAGATCTGCACGCCCTCGAGCTGGAAGATGGCGCTCACCTGACGGTCGCGCTCGTGAATGAGGCTCTCAAGGTCCTCGTCATAGACTTCCTTCTTCTTGTCGGCGAGGTTCAAGAAGTCCTCGTAGACCTTGTCGAGCGCGTCGCCCTCGAACTCGTAGCCGAGCTCCTCAAGGCGATGCTTAAGCGCCGCATGTCCGCTACGCGCAGTGAGGACAATTTGGCTCTGGCCTGCACCGACGTCTGCCGGATCGATGATCTCGTAGGTATCGCGCTTCTTGAGCACGCCGTCTTGGTGGATGCCCGAGGAATGTGCGAACGCGTTGGCGCCGACGATGGCCTTGTTCGCCTGCACGCTCATGCCCGTGATCGAGGAGACAAGACGGCTTGCCTTGGCGAACTCCCGCGTGTTGATGTCGGTGTGCGCGTTGAGCTCCTCGCCGTGCATGCGGATGCCCATGACGACTTCCTCAAGCGCCGTGTTGCCCGCGCGCTCGCCGAGGCCGTTAATCGTGCACTCGATCTGGGTCGCGCCGTTCTTCACGCCCTCGAGCGCAAGCGCGGTCGCCATGCCGAGGTCGTTGTGGCAGTGAACCGACACGGTGACGTTCTCGATGCCGCGCACGTTCTCCATCAGGTACGCGATGCGGCGACCGAACTCGGCGGGAAGCGAGTATCCCGTGGTGTCGGGGATGTTGACGACGGTCGCGCCCGCATCGACGACGCGCTGGATGACCTTCACGAGGAAATCGTAGTCGGAGCGGCCGGCGTCCTCGGCGTAAAACTGCACGTCGTTCATGTATTTCTTGGCATAGCGCACGCAGTTCTCGGCGCGCTCGAGGCATTGGTCCTCGGTGATGCGCAGCTTGTCGTGCAGATGGCTCGGGCTCACGCCGATGCCGGTATGGATGCGCGGACGCTTGGCGTACTTGAGCGCCTCGGCCGCGCGGTCGATGTCCTTCTCGACGGCGCGTGTGAGGCCGACAACCGTCGCATCGTCGCCAGCGAGCTCGGCAATGCGGCGGACGCTTTCGAAATCACCAGGGCTTGAGATGGGGAAACCAGCCTCGATGACGTCGACCTTCATACGTAGTAGCTGACGCGCGACCACCAGTTTTTCTTCCGTGTTCATGGAGGCGCCGGGAGACTGCTCGCCGTCGCGCAATGTGGTGTCAAAGATGTCGATCTTGCGCGTCATTTCGTTGTTCCTTTCTAAAACGCTTGCGGCCATATACCGCGGCGAACATTCTAGCGCAGGCGCTGCGCAACTAAGAAAAGAAGGGCCGCTGCCCTCGGGTTTCACCCGAAATCGGCAACGACCCTCCACATTTTTCCCAGAAGCCGCGGGCTTCGCTCCCCCTAGTCGAACAGGCTCCTCATGTCCGTATCCTTCATGGGAGCGCCAGCCGAGGGAAGGCTTTGGGCGCGGAACTTCTCAAGCGACGCTTCCCCGCCCAAGAATTCCTCCGCCTTGCCGACCATGGCCACCGTGCGGCTCCCCTTGACGGTGAGCGCCTGCACACCCTGCGTGCTGTTGGTGGTCTTCGTCCGCAGAAGCGAGGTATTGAAGTTGACGAGGCGATGGTCGCTCGACACAAGCGCGAGGTCGCGGTCCTCTTTCAGCACCTGGGCGTAAAGCAACTTTGATCCGCCGTAAATCGCGTTCTTCAGGCGCTTGCGGTTCGTCTTGGTGGCGTACCCGGACAGCGCGACGCGCGCGACGCGGCCGTTTTCGAAGACGAACAGCGCGTCTGCCTTGTAGTCTTCGGGATCGATAACCCAGGTCACAACCTCGCCGTCGTCCATCTCCAGATCGGTGGGCAGATACGACCCCAGCTGCGCCGACTTAGTGTCCTCGAATGCGGCGACCTTGCACTTGTAGACCTGGCAGTGGTTGGTGAACACGAGCAGGTCGTGGGTGTTGGAGGAGTCGAACTCGATGAAGGGCTCGTCGCCGTCCTTGTACTTCAGCGTCGCGGCCTTGCGCAGCACGCGGTCGGTCATCTTCTTCAGATAGCCGTCGCGAGAGAGCATCATGGTGACGGGGTATTCCTCGACCTCGGGCTCGAGGTTCACCTCGACGATCTCGGAAGGCTCGACGAGGCCGGTCTTGCGCGGCATGACGTACTTCTTGTTCACCGCGGCAAGCTCGTCGTGGATGACGTCTTTGATCTTTTCCTCGCTGGCGAGGATATCGTTGAGCTCGGCGATGTCGCCCTCGAGCTTCACGATGTCCCGCGTGCGGTTCATGATGTATTCCTCGTTGATGTTGCGCAGCTTGATTTCCGCTACAAACTCGGCCTGGACCTGGTCAATCCCGAAGCCCTTCATAAGGTTGGGCACGACGTCGGCTTCGAGCTTCGTACCGCGAATGATCGCGATGGCCTTGTCGATGTCGAGCAGGATCGCCTCAAGGCCGTGCAGCAGATGCAAGCGGTCGGTCTTCTTCGCTAGATCGAAGTTCATGCGGCGGCGAGTCGACTCGACGCGCCACGCGACCCACTCGTGCAGGATCTCACGCACGCCCATGACGCGCGGATAGCCGTCAACAAGCACATTGAAGTTGCACGCGAAGGAATCCTGCAGCGTGGTGGAGCGGAACAGCTTTGCCATAAGCTGCTCAGGGTCGACTCCCCTTTTCAGGTCGATCGCGATGCGGAGGCCGGAAAGGTCGGTCTCGTCGCGGATGTCGGCAATCTCGCGCACCTTGCCCTCTTTGGAAAGCTTCACGATGCGCTCGATGATGACGTCGGTCTTGGTCGTGTACGGAATTTCGTACACCTCGATGATG
>USJN01000138.1 GCA_900554945.1 uncultured Coriobacteriaceae bacterium
TCGCCGAGGTTGAACCCCGTACAGGGATTCTTTCCATGCGCGTCAACGGAGTGATAAACCCTGAGAAGCTGACGCGGGCCGACATCATCGCCGAGGCAGCTGCCTGGGGATTGGACGCGCCGAGTGCCGAGACGGTCATCGACCGTGCGCTTCGCAATCTCGAGGAGGGCATTCGCGTCGCGTCAATGGCGTACCCGGGTGCTGCGGCCCGCCATGAGGCCAAAGCCTTGGGAAGGGTATGCAGGCTGAAAAGGGATTCTTGCCCTTGAGACAGCGGCGCCATAAGCGAGCGGCGGCACTCCAAGAACGGGGGCACCAACCCCCACCTCATCGGCGAGCGGTGCTCTGAAATCCGCTTGAAACAATAACCCTAGGCCAGATGACCTGGGGTTATTTCTTTTCTGTTTCGCTCGCGCTTCCCGTTTGTTACGGTGCGTTTGAATGAACGTTAACACTCGGCATTGCGCCGTTTGAGCCCGTCTCGAGGTGCGATTATCTTTTCTGTCATACAGATGCACGTCTAGAAACAGAGGAGGTAAATGCAATGTTTGACTCGGGTAATACAGGATTCATGATCGTTTGCGCGATGCTGGTCCTGCTTATGACACCTGGCCTTGCGTTCTTCTACGGAGGCCTGTCACGCCGCAAGAACGTTGTCAACACTATGATCATGGTGTTCGGCGTCTTGGGCATCGTTGCAATCACGTGGACGATTTTCGGTTGGTCTTTCGCTTACGGCGGAGACGGTTCGATTCCGTTCTTCGGAGGCTTCGACCAGATCGGTCTTACGGGCCTGGTCGCCAACATCACTGGTGAGGCACCCGAAGCGCTGAGTCACGACTGCTACCCCGCGATGGCGGATGTCGTCTTCCAGCTGGCATTCTGCATGATTACCACGGCGATCATTACTGGTTCGCTTGCGGGCCGTATGAAGTATGGTGCGATTTGCGCGTTCGTTGCCATTTGGACCATCGTGGTGTATCCGCCGCTGGCGCATATGGTTTGGGGCGGTGACGGCTCCCTCATCGGCGACACCATCGGTGCGCTCGACTTCGCAGGCGGCGATGTTGTCCACATCTCCTCCGGCTTGACCGGCCTTGTTCTCTGCCTGCTTCTGGGCAAGCGCAAGGGCTTCGGCATGATGAGCTACCGCCCGCACAACGTCCCGTTCGTTGCCCTGGGCGCTACGCTTCTGTGGTTCGGCTGGTTCGGCTTCAATGCGGGCTCGGAGTTCGCGGCTGACGGCGTTGCGGCGCTTGCCTTGGTGAACACGGTTGTCGCATCCGGCGCGGCGCTCGTTTCCTGGATGATCGTCGAGCGCGTGAAGGTCGGCAAGCCCACCCTCGTTGGCGCTGCCACCGGTCTTGTTGCGGGCCTCGTCGTTATCACCCCCGCTGCCGGCTTCGTGGAGCCTTGGGCCGCACTCGTCATGGGCCTCATTGTTTCCCCCATCTGCTACTTCGCGATTTCCTTCTGCAAGGCGAAGATTGGCTACGACGACGCGCTTGATGCGTTCGGTTGCCACGCAGTCGGCGGCATCGTCGGCGGCATCTGCACTGGCATCTTCTGCGTGCCCGAGCTTTCCTGGACCGACTTCGGTGGCCTTATCTACACCGGCGATGCTTCGCTTCTGGGCAGCCAGATCCTGGGCATCCTGATCACGATCGTGTTCGTCGGCGTGTGCGACGTGATCCTTGGCCTCATCGTGAAGGCGTGCTTCAAGGGTAGCCTGCGCGTCAGCGAGGAAGAAGAGGCGCAAGGCCTCGACGTTGCGGCACACGGCGAGTCCGCGTACCCTGCCTATATCGGTCTTGACTAGGCGAGTTCTAAGGAAGGAGTTGAAACCTATGAAGAGGATCACTGCGATTGTCCGCCCCGAGAAGCTCGAACCGCTCAAGGAGGCACTCTTTGCGGCAAAGGTTGGCGGTATGACGATTTCCCAGGTCAACGGCTGCGGCAGTCAGCATGGCTGGAAGGAATACTACCGCGGCACCGAGGTTCTGCTGAACATGGTGCCTAAGGTGAAGTTCGAGCTCGTGGTAGGTGACGAGGAGGTCGACGGGCTGGTGAAGGTCATCACCGAGACGGCGCGCACGGGTAACGTGGGTGACGGCAAAATCTTCGTCGCTCCGATTGACGAGGTCATCCGCATCCGCACCGATGAGCGCGGAGAGTCGGCGGTATAGGCCCGACAAGCGCTCGCGCGACAGCTTGAGTTCTCCAATTCAGAAGGCTCCGATGGATTTTCCGTCGGAGCCTTCATCATGCTTGCGTAAAGGTTCTGTTAATGATATATACTCCTATTAAGATTACGATTAGCAAGCTTGAAAAGAGGCGAAATGGCGAACATATCGAAGGCTACGGCGAAGGCGGGTGCCGCGAGCTGCACGGCGACGAGGAACACACGGCAGCGAGCGCTTGTGCTCGAGGCGGTTCGCTCGCTTCATAACCATCCCACTTCCGCGGACGTGTACGACGCGGTGCGCGAGAAGCACCCGAGCATCTCGCGGGCGACGGTGTACCGCAACCTCAACGTGCTGACCGAGCAGGGCGAGGTGCTCCATATCCCCGTGGCGGGGGGCGCCGACCGCTATGACTTCCGCTGCGATTGCCACTACCACGCGATCTGCCGCGAATGCGGCGTCGTCTACGACGTCGAGATGCCCAGCGAGGAACTGCTCTCGAGCGTGCGCGACACCCACGGCTTCCAGATCGAGGGCTTCGACATCATCTTCACCGGCCTGTGCCCCGATTGCGCAAACCCCAAGGAATAGCTAGCGAAACGACGTCCTAAGCCGCATAATGGACAACGCGCGAAAAGGGGTTCGCGGGCTTTGAGCGGAAAACAGGGGACGTGCGTGGAGAATAAAACAGTGGGAATCAGCTGGGCCTTGTCAAGTATCGGCAACAGGCTTCCTCAGCTTCGATACTTAAGCTATAGCTTCTACGGGGCGTGGATCCTGCTTTCCGTGACAGGGGTTGACCTGGTCTCGTTTTCGGGTGCTGACGACGCCGTATCGCGTTTCTTGCGCAACTACATGCTCTCCGGCATCCCGCTGACCGCGTGCCTGTTTTTGGCAGGTGCGTTCGACTCGTTTTTCAACAGGCACATTGCGCACGGTCCGCTGGCGATTGTCATGGCCATCATCGCCTCGGTATCCACGTTTATCGTCGCGACGGGTTATGGTGTAGGCAGCCTCGCTTATGACGTTGCCATGGCGGGAACGGGTCTCGGCACGGCATTCGTGTGCTTGCGCGTCGGCCTGGTGACCAGCCGTCTGAGCGGCACGGAGGCGTGCATCACCATCAGCAGCGCAGCGCTTCTTTCCTTCCTCATTTACTTTGCGGTGAAGGGCGCTCCGGGCGACATCTCGATTGTTCTCGTGTCGCTTTTGCCGTTCGCGTCGGTGTTCTGCTCGTTCTGCGTGCCCGATGAGGTGAGCAAGTCCGACCCGCTTGAAGAGGCGATTAGCATCGATAAGCTGCCGCGTGGGTTCTTCGTGCGCCTTGTCCTTGCCGTGTGCGCGTTTGCGCTGGCTGCAGGCGTGTCGAAGGGCATCGGCATGATCGTCGTCAGCGGCGCGTCGACGCCGATCGAATGCATCATCTCGATTGTGTGCATCGCGGGCTTCATCTTGGGGTTGTGCCTGCTCCTTCGCACGCGCAACTTCAACGTGAGCTCGCTTTGTCTGCCGATCGGCCTGCTCATGGCGTTCGCGATGCTCGTCACGCCGGTGCTGGGCTCCCCCGACATCGTGCAGAGCGCGATCACAGGCGTGCTGTACAACATCTTCGTGATCGTGGTGTGGTGCTTGCTTGTCGACCTTGCGGGTCGAACGACGCTCACTCCCACGCGCGTGTTCGGCTTCGGACGCGGCGCGTCGGCTCTCGGCACAACGGTCGGCGTTGTGGTGGTGATGCTGAACCAGGGGCTTTTCTCGGGTGATTCCGTTTACTACGTGGCCTATCTTGCCGTCATGAGCGTCCTTCTCGTGCTTGCGTTCACCTTGGCGCTTTTCACGGGCACTATCGAGCGGGCGCTCGACGTGATGCTCGCGAAGCGGGAGCATCAGGCGGTCGAGCGCTTAAGCCAGCGCGCCGCCGAAGGACAAGTCCCTAACGAATCGACGACAAATGTCGAACGGGTAAACACTCCCGAGGAGGCGCCCGGTGCGCTTTTCGATCGCGCATGCACGACACTCGCCTCGGAGGCGAAGCTGACGGCGCGCGAGACGGAGGTGCTCGCCTTGCTTGCGCGCGGCAGAACGATCGGGTACGTTGCCGACGAGTTGGTCATCGCGCAGAACACGGCGAAGGGCTACGTGAAAAACGTGTACGCAAAGCTTGGCATCCATTCGCGCCAAGAGCTTATCGATGCGGTCGAGGAGCTTTATCTGCGGATGTAGTCGCGGCGGGCTTGATGACCTTCTGCGCAAGGGAGGTGCCCCCGCATGCAGGGCACGCACCTGCCCCCACGGGTACCTCCGTCCCGCAGCTTTTGCACACCACGACGACCTTGATCGAGAACATGCCGCACTTGTTGCAGTGCGTGCAGGTGTAACATGACATAGTCTCCCTCCTTTTCCCGCTATACAGCATACCCTACTTTCTTTCCCCAGGTGAGACCCGCAGGGGGGAGTGGGACCCCCGCTATGGGGGGTTTGCGTCTCGCAGTGTGGGGAATGCCCGAAACGCCCCGCGACGGGTCTTTCTCCCCCCTGCTTCAGAAGCGTAGAGTTCGGGTTGCTCGAAATGACGCGAGGGTCTGGCGAGGCCTTCGCGAAAACCGACGAAGGAGGGGGAGTGTAATGGGAGAAACTTGCGCTTCGTGCAAGCCATTCATCACCGAAGAAGACGGGGTATTGAAAGTCCGCACCTGTGCATGGTCGCCTCCGGGAGACCATCCGGTTGGATGCGGCATGTTCATCCATGTGAAGGACGGCAAGATCGTGAAGGTGGAAGGCGACCCGAGCCATCCGATCA
>USJN01000139.1 GCA_900554945.1 uncultured Coriobacteriaceae bacterium
GAAAGCTCGTCTCTCAGGGTTCGGGAACGTAACGACGCTGCTACGGCTCAAGGTTTCGAGAAGACAGGTTGGCTTCATCTGTTAAAATTCTCAAAAATGGTAGTATATTCCAGATTTGAGAAGATATGAGGTTGTCATGTACATCGAACGAGCGCTTGAACCTTTGGTGAGACGCTATTCCGAGAACTTCAAAATAGTTGCCGTGACCGGACCGAGGCAGGTCGGCAAGACGACTATGCTCAAGCATCTGATGGAGGAAGAGGCCGAGAGCGGTGTCGACCGAGTTTACGTAACGCTTGACAACACGGCGATTCTGCAGACGGCGAAGGAAGATCCGGCGCTTTTCCTGCAGCGCTATCGTCCGCCTGTTCTGATTGACGAGATACAGAAGGCCCCCGAGCTTCTTCCGTATATCAAGATGATCGTCGACGAGCGCGATGATTGCGGATCCGTGTGGATTACCGGTTCCCAGCCGCTGCACTTGATGAAAGCCGTGTCCGAGTCTCTGGCCGGCCGCGTCGGCATCGTGGAAATGCTCGGTCTTTCGCATTCCGAGGTGGCTGGCACCCCCTCGGAACCGTATCTGCCCAGCGCAGACTACTTCATGCGGCGCGTGGATATGGCGAAGCCCTTCGGGGTGTCGGAAGCGTATCGGCAGATATGCGCGGGTTCGCTGCCCGGCATCCGTGCCCTGCCCGACGATTTGCGTGCGGGCGGTTACGAGTCGTATCTGGATACGTATATCATGCGCGACATCCGGGATCTCGCACAGGTGGGCGACGAGCTCAAATTCAGACGGTTCATGGCGGCATGCGCTGCCCTCACGTCGAGGCCGGTGGTGTACGCCGAACTCGCCAGGCTTGCGGACATCGATCAGAAGACTGCGAAGACGTGGCTTTCGTTGCTGGTAAGTTCCTACCTGGTGAAGGTGGTCGAGCCGTACTCTAACAACATCCTAAAACGATTGAGCAAGCAGCCCGTCATGCATTTCCTCGACACCGGTCTTGCGGCGTATCTTTCCGGGTGGAGCAGTCCCGAGGCGTTGGAGGTCGGTGCCATGAGCGGGCAGATTTTCGAAACGTACGCATTCGGCGAGGTCTACAAGAGCTTCCTCAATGCGGGCAGGCGAGCTCCGCTGCATTTCTTCAGAACGAACGACAAAAAGGAAATCGATATGCTTTTGGAACAGGATGGCGTGCTCTTTCCGATAGAAGTGAAGAAGACCGCGTCGCCAAGCAAGAAGGACGCCCGCAATCTCAACGCCATCGATCCAGTGACGTTCGACGACGTTCCTGTAGAGCTGCGGGCTTTCAAGCGCGAAGTGGGGATGGGGTGCATCCTCTGCATGACCGAAGATGCCTTCCCCATAGTCTCGCAGGTGTGGGCGTTTCCCGTGTGGGCGGTGTAAGGAGTGCTGATGAAAGAGCTGTCGACGTTCGTGCTGGAGAACGGCGCGTTGTCCGTGATCATCTCGCCCGTGGGCGCGGAGCTGCAGAGCGTCGTATGCGGCGGCGTCGAGCGCATGTGGTCGGGCGACCCTGCGGTGTGGGGTCGTCGGGCTCCTTTGCTGTTCCCGCTGATCGGGCGCTTGCGTGACGGTTGGTACGCGAACGGGGGCCGGCGCGTGGATGCGCCGATGCACGGTTTCTGCCGCGACCGCTTGTTTGCCGCCGAGCAGGAGTCGGGCGCGCGCGTCCGTTTCGAGACGGCGTCCGACAGGCAGACCCGGGCGGTCTATCCCTTCGATTTCCGGTTGACCGTCGACTTCTCGCTCGAGGGTTCCTCGATCGTCAAGTCGCACACCGTTGAGAACCTGGGCGACGTTCCCCTGCCGTTCGAGCTGGGCGGCCACGAAGCGTACGCGACGCGCTTGATGCCGGGAGAGCGCATGGTGGATTGCTTCGTGCGCTTCGAGGACATCGATAAGCTCGAGATGTTCGGGATGGACGAGGCGGGGATACTGACGCTGCCGAAGATCGAAGTGCCGCTGGAAGACGGCCGCTTGACCAGGACGCCCGAGCAGCTGGGCATCGATACCGTCGTGCTGGAGAACGTTCCCGGCAGCGTCGCGACGCTAGGCAGCTCGAAGAGCGGCTACGAGGTGACGGTGGAGTTTTCCGATTTTCCCTATCTGGGCATTTGGACGAAGGCCGGCCAGGACGATGCCCGATACCTGTGCATAGAGCCCTGGTCCGCGCTGCCCGACGCACGCTTCTCCCCACGTGAGCTGTCCGAGAAGCCCGGCGTGCGCACGCTTGCGCCCGGGGAGCGTGCCGTGCTGGAATACCGGATGACGTTTCGCTAGGAGGCGCCATGGAGGAGAAGTGCAGGTGCTCGTGGGCGGGCGACGTGCCCGTGTACGTCGACTACCACGATAACGAGTGGGGAAGGCCCACCCATGACGATCGCATGCTGTTCGAGCTGTTGGTTTTGGAGGGCGCGCAGGCGGGCCTCTCGTGGCTGACCATCCTGAAGAAACGCGAGGCGTACCGCGAAGCGTTCGACGGCTTCGACCCCGCCAAGGTGGCGCTTTACGACGAGGCGAAGGTCGAAGAGCTTATGACGAACGAGGGGATCGTGCGCAACCGCCTCAAGATCAACGCGGCCATAACCAACGCGAAGCTGTTTCTGGACGTGGCCCGCGAGTTCGGAAGCTTCGATGCGTTCATCTGGGGCTATGTGGATGGCGAACCCATCGTGAACCGCTGGAAAACCCAGGCCGACGTGCCGGCGACCACGCCGCTTTCCGACCGCATCAGCGAGGATCTCAAGAAGCGCGGCTTCAAGTTCGTCGGCTCCACCATCGTGTATGCCTACCTGCAATCCATCGGCATCGTGAACGACCACGTGGTCGATTGCTTCGCGTATCGGGAGCTTACGTCGTAAGGATGGTTCGGCCTCCGTCGTCGTGGCGGGCATTTGAAAGCTAGGCCGATGCCGTTTCCCCCTCCTCGTCCAGCAGCTTGCGCGCGTAAGCGATTGCATCGTCGATATTGCTGCGGAAATGGTCTTCTCCCACCATGTCCACGAAACCAGCGCGGCGCATGGTTTTCATCGGCTGCTCGTTGGCGTGCGAGAAGATGAGGCTGACGCCGTTCTCGCGGCAGTACCCGTAGAGGTTCTCCAGCGCGTTCATGCCCGTCGAATCGAGCGATGGCACGCCTCGCATGCGGATGATCAGGTACTTCGTGAAGGATTTCACCGATATGTCGGATATGCGGTCGGTCATGCCGAAGAACATGGGTCCGTTGATCTCGTACACGCGCACGCTTTCAGGGAGTTCGCGCAGGTGCGTGACCTCGGAATCCTCGTCGCAGTAGTATTTCCAGCCGCGAACCTCGGTCTCCTCGCTCACCATCTTCATGAACAGGACGACCGTGATCAACATGCCCACGGCAATCGCCACCACCAGGTCGAACACGACGGTCAGCGCGAAGGTGAGCAGCAGCGTGGCCACCGCTCCTCGGGAGGCCGTCTTGCACAAGTGTGCGAAATTGCGCCATCCCGACATGTTGTAGGCGACGTGCAGCAAGATGGCCGCGATGGTCGGCATGGGGATGAGGGCCGCATAGGGCATGAAGAACACGAGGACGATCAGCAGCACGAGCGCATGGGTCATGCCGGCGACGGGCGTTCTGCCTCCGTTCTTCACGTTCGCGGCGGTGCGCGCGATGGCGCCGGTTGCGGGGATTCCGCCGAACAGCACCGAGCCGATGTTGCCCACGCCCTGCGCAACCAGCTCCATGTTGCTGCGGTGGTGCGAGCTGATCATGCTGTCGGCGACGACGCAGGACAGGAGCGATTCGATCGCGGCCAGGATGGCGATGGTGATGCCGTTGGGAAGCTGGTCGGCCAGCAGGTCGACGTTGAGTTGGGGAATGCGGAATTCGGGCAGGTCGCTGCTGATGACGTACAGGTCGCCGATGGTGCTCACCTGCATGCCGAAGCCGCTGACCAGGGCGATTCCCACGATGAGCGCGACAAGGGATCCGGGGATGCGTTCGCTGACCTTAGGCCAGGCGAACAGGATGGCGAGGCAGACCGCTCCCACGACGAACGCTTGCCAGTTGGCCGTTCCGATGCTTTGGGCGACGGCCTGCAGCTTGTCCATAGTCTCGACCGTGGGCGCGCCGGCGGGGAAGGCGAGGCCGAGGAAGTCTTTGACTTGACCGATGACGAGGGTCACGGCGATGCCTGCCGTAAAGCCCGTGGTGATGGTGTAGGGAACGAACCGGATGAGCGATCCCAGCTTGAAGAAGCCCATCAGCATGAGCAGCACGCCGGCGATGACGGTGGCTGCGACGAGGCCGTCCATGCCGTCGGTTGCCACGATGCCTGCAACGATGGTGGCGAACGCCGCCGTGGGGCCCGAGATCTGCACGCGGCTGCCGCCGAGGAACGCGATGAGGAACCCGGCGACGATGGCCGTGTAAAGGCCTTGCTCAGGGCTCACGCCCGAAGCGATGGCCAGCGCGATGGAAAGGGGCAGCGCCACCACGGCCACCATGACGCCCGAGACGACGTCTTTGGGAAGCTGTCGCTTGAGCTCTTCGCTGTCGGAGTGCTTGATGATGCTGAAAAGTATCGGTTTGATCTTGTCGCGTTGCAATGCTCTGCTCTTCCATGTCGTCGTTTCTGCTCAGTGCGCGCGAAAAAGCGTTCCGCCCGGATCGACCGGGCGGAACGCAAGCGAATACTATGCGGTTGGATTCGATTTTGCGCCTCGCCATTATACTGCAAGATTACAAGAGGGCAACAAATCGGGGAAATGCGAAGCATCGACAAGGGCTGAAGCGCTGTGTCGACAGATGCTCGGAGTCTCGTATGATACTCGGGGCGATGAGCATTCCGTGGCGAACGGGCGGTGTTCTGATATTGTCCGCGAGTTCGTAAGCTTCGATGCGTTCCGTTGGAG
>USJN01000140.1 GCA_900554945.1 uncultured Coriobacteriaceae bacterium
GGAAAGGTTGCGATGGCGAAGGCTAACGGCAAGCGCTCGGTAGAGGATGCGGACAAGGTCTCGGCTGATGGTGAGCCCGCTGCTTGCGAAAGCAAGGGCGCGCGTGCGCAAAACTGCTGCTGCCACCATAAGGCCACGCCGCGGTCCGAGGAGCTCCAGCACAACCTGCAGAAGCGTCTCAATCGTGCAATTGGCCAGCTCAACGGCGTGAAAGCCATGATCGATGACAACCGCTACTGCGGGGACGTCTTAACGCAGCTTGCTGCCGCGGAGTCCGCCGTGCACTCCATTTCCGCCATCCTTTTGCAAAATCACCTGGAGACCTGCGTCGTCGAGCAAATCGAGGCGGGCAACACCGCCATCATCGACGAGGCGATGCAGCTCATCAAGAAGTTCGCGAGGTAGAAGATGACGAAAAAGCAAACCTTTGACGTTTCGGGTATGACGTGCGCCGCTTGCTCAGCCCGCGTCGAGAAGACGACTTCGGGTGTTGCCGGCGTCGAGCACGCTGTGGTGAACCTGCTGAAGAACTCGATGGAGGTGGAATACGACGGAAATCCCGCCACGCTCGCCGCGATCAGCGCGGCGGTCGAGAAGGCGGGCTACGGCGCTGCGCCCCGAATCGAGGCCGCCGCAGCCGCGGGTGCCCCGAGCGGTCCTGCCACCGCGTCCGCCGCGCGGGAAAACGCCGCCGTGAAGGAGGCGGCGCACGTGCGTATGCGGCTCATCGTGTCGTTCGTGTTCACCATTCCCTTGTTCTACTTATCCATGGGGCACATGTTCGGGTGGCCCCTGCCCGAATTCTTCCTGGGCCATGAGAACATGCTCACGTTCGCGTTTACCCAGTTTCTGCTCTTGTTACCCGTGATTTTCGTGAACTTTAAGTTCTTTCGCGTGGGCTTCAAGACGCTCTTCCACGGCTCGCCGAACATGGACTCGCTCATCGCTCTGGGGTCGACGGCCTCGACGGTCTACGGCATCGTGGCGATTTACCGCATCGGCTGGGGGATGGGCCACGGCGACGTCGATTTCGCGCACATGGCGGCGATGGATTTGTACTTCGAGTCGGCGGCGATGATCCTCACGCTGATTACGCTGGGCAAGTACTTCGAGGCGCGCGCGAAGGGGAAGACCACCGACGCGATCGCGCAGCTTATGGATCTCTCTCCGAAAACGGCGATTCGCCGCAACGCCGATGGTGCCGAGGAAGAAGTCCCTGCCGAGCAGGTGCGACCAGGGGATATCCTCATCGTTCGCGCCGGCGCGGGCGTGCCTGTCGACGGAGTGGTGATTGAAGGCGAGGGCACGGTCGACGAGTCTGTCATCACAGGCGAAAGCGTACCGGTGGAAAAGGGCGTGGGAGCTGCGGTTACGGGCGCGACAGTGAACCGCACGGGATGGTTTGCCATGCGCGCCGAGCGCGTGGGCGCAGACACCGTGCTCGCGGGGATCGTGCGCATGGTCGACGAGGCGACAAGCTCTAAGGCGCCTATCGAAAAGCTCGCCGACAAGATTTCGGGCGTGTTCGTGCCTGTGGTCATCGCGATCGCGCTTTTCACATTCGCCATCTGGATGTTCGTCGGTGCGGGCGTGGCGACCGCTCTTTCCCACGCGATCAGTGTGCTCGTCATCTCGTGCCCTTGCGCTTTGGGGCTTGCCACCCCGACCGCCATCATGGTGGGGACGGGACGCGGTGCTGCGAACGGCATCCTCGTGAAGTCAGCAGAGGCGCTGCAGACCGCGCACGGCGTGAAGACGGTCGTGCTCGATAAGACGGGGACCATCACGAAGGGTGCGCCCGAGGTGTGCGAGGTGCTGGTTGTCGGCGGGCTGTTCGGCTCGTGTGAAACTCGCTTCGTGAGCGCAGTAGGGGCCATCGACGAGCTGAAATGCAATGATGCGGCGGCTGACTTCCTTTCCCTTGCATACTCCCTCGAGAAGCGCTCGGAGCACCCGCTCGCGCAGGCGATCGTGGCGTA
This sequence comes from uncultured Coriobacteriaceae bacterium, assembly GCA_900554945.1. GTDB lineage: Bacteria > Actinomycetota > Coriobacteriia > Coriobacteriales > Eggerthellaceae > Ellagibacter. Next base: position 1,980 of record USJN01000140.1, read on the forward strand.
CGCCGAGGCGCGCGGTGCCGCAGCTCAGGAAGTCGAGGCCTTCGAGCAGATTCCCGGCGGCGGGCTTCGCGGTGTGGTTGCGGGGCGCACCTGCCTTGCCGGTAACGTGCGGCTCATGGAGGATGGCGGCGTCGACGTGGCTGCAGTGCGCGAGCAGGCGCAATGCCTCTCCGACGAGGGCAAGACGGTGCTTTTCTTTGCAGTCGACGGTGCGCTCGCAGGCCTTGTCGCGCTTGCCGACGAGCCCAAGCCCCGAAGCGCTGCAGCGCTCGCCGAGCTCTCGCGCATGGGTATCCGGACCGTCATGCTCACGGGCGACAACGAGCGCACGGCGCACGCCATCCAAAAACGCGTCGGCACCGACGACGTCATTGCCGGCGTGTTGCCTCAGGGTAAGGAAGAGGTCATTCGCGACCTGCAGAAACAGGGGACAGTTGCCATGGTGGGCGACGGCGTGAACGATGCTCCCGCCCTCGCGCGCGCCGATGTGGGCATTGCCATCGGTGCGGGCACCGATATCGCCATCGACAGCGCCGATATCGTGCTCATGAAAAGCGACCTGGCCGATGTGCCTGCGGCGATCTCGCTTTCGCGCGCGACCATGCGCAATATCAAGCAGAACCTGTTCTGGGCGCTCATTTACAATGTGATCTGCATCCCTGTGGCGGCCGGCGCGCTCTCGTTCGCGGGCGTAACCTTGAACCCCATGATTGCCGCGGCGGCTATGTCGTGCAGCTCGGTGTGCGTAGTTTCGAACGCGCTTCGCCTGCGAGGTTGGAAGCCTGTGGTGCTCGGCGAGGTGGCATCGGCGCTGGAACCCGATGCCGCACCCGATGCCGCATCCGGGGCTGCGCTCGCAAGCGAGGCGGGTGCGCCCACGATGGACGGGCCCTCTGCGGAAAACGGCGACGGGTTGCCTGTTTCCGCTGGTCATAGTGAAGAAGTGCAAACCGTGAAACCGAAGGAGATCATCATGGAAAAGAAGCTTTCCGTTGAAGGCATGATGTGCCAACATTGCGTTGCCCACGTGAAGAAGGCGCTCGAGGGTATCGAGGGCGTTGAGGAAGCCGTGGTCGACCTCGATTCCAACAGCGCGACGGCGAAACTTTCCGCCGACGTGGCCGACCAGGTGCTTGTCGACGCCATCGTCGATGCGGGATACGAAGCGAAGGTAGTCGAGTAGCAAGCCACGCTCTCGCCTCCCTAATACGCCAAACAAAGCCCACCGGAAGGAACGAACCCATGGCTAAGACAGCCGAACCGAACACAACCCCCGCACCCGATGGGCGTCCGCTCGTTGCGCGCACATCCCCTCTCGAGGATCGATGGGGAAGGCTCTCCATCGTGTTCGGCCAGGACGGTGTCGAGCTTCTTGCTGGCAAGAAAGTGCTCCTCTTCGGTTTGGGAGGTGTGGGCTCGAACTGCCTTGAGCCTCTCGCGCGCGGCGGTATCGGATCGTTTGTGCTGGTCGATTGCGATGTTGTGCAGCCCTCGAACGTGAACCGCCAGGCGGTTGCTTGGGAGAGCACCATCGGTCGACGCAAGACGGACGTCGCGCGCGAGATGGTGCGTGCAATCAACCCCGAGGCCCAGGTGGAGATTGTCGACGAGTTCGTCTTGACCGAGAATCTGCCTGCCTTCCTTGACGCGCACGGCGACGTCGACTTCGTGATCGACGCAATCGACACGGTCTCTGCGAAAATCGCCCTCGCGAAGCTGTGCGAGGATCGGGGCCTTTCGCTCGTGTGCTCAGCGGGTGCAGCGGATCGCTTCTTCCCCGAGCGCCTTTCGTTTGCGAACATCTACGACACGCACGATTGCGGGCTTTGCCGCATCTTGCGCAAAGAGGCGCGCAAGCTCGGCATCAAACGCTGGACCATCCTGTATTCCGACGAGCCTTCTGCGCGCGAGCTTTTGGGCACCCCGCGCCTGCCTGAGCCCGAGCAAGTGCCCGGAGAGCGGCGCCAGAAGCTTCCGCTCGGCACAACTTCCTGGATGCCTCCCATCATGGGACAAATGATCGCGGGCTATGTGATCTGCTCGCTTATGGGTTTGGAAAACGGCGGGCGATCGTTGTGATGGAGGGGATCTCGCTCATCGACACGCACTGCCACCTGGACTTTGCGGGCAATGCGGCGGAACTTGCTGCCGCTTATGCTGCATGCGGCGGTGCGCTTTCGGGAACCTGCAATCCGCGGGATTTCGATCGCGTGTGTGCGATGCTCGCCCCCTACGCCCCGCGCGTGCGGGTTGGCTTGGGGCTTCATCCGTGGTGGGTCGCCGATGGCACCTGCGGGGAAGGGGAAGTCGCGCTGTTCGAGCGCCTGGCTTCCGCCGCGCCTCTTATCTCGGAAGTGGGGCTTGACTTTCAGCCGCGACGCGCCGATACGCGCGATGCGCAAATCGAGGCGTTTGAGCGTGTCTGCGCCGCTGCCGCGCGCCCTTTAGCGGAATTCCCGCGACGCATTATGTCCATCCATTCGTCGGCGGCAGCGGCCTGCGTGCTCGATGTGCTCGAACGCACAGGGTGCCTCGATGCTTGCATCTGTATTTTCCACTGGTTCTCCGGCTCGCAAGAGGAGCTGACTCGCGCCATCGACGCGGGCTGCCTCTTCTCGGTGAACGAGCGCATGCTCAAAACGAAACGCGGACGGACCTATGCGCGCAATTCCCAAAGATCGCCTGCTCATCGAGACCGACTTCCCGAGCAAACCGACCGCTATGACGATTCCCCAAGATGCTGCCCCGCGCCTCGAGCGCACGATGTCGCTGTTCGCTGCGGCTCGCGGTGACGATGAGCGCTCGCTGGCCTCGGCCATCGCCGACGCAAGCGAACGGCTTCTTTTCTCGTAGAGAGGCAATTCGAGGTCCAAAAGTTTTCCGTGGTATATTTAACGAGGAAGCCATGGTAAACTTTTTGTGAT
>USJN01000141.1 GCA_900554945.1 uncultured Coriobacteriaceae bacterium
GCTTCCTTCCGTCCGCGGCGCAAGGAGATATATTACGCGCACCCCCTCCCGCGGTCAAGGGGCTTTCTCGCCTTTTTCCCGGGAGGGGGCGCCTCGGAGGGCTACTTTCCCCATATGACCTGGGACGACGCGCTTCTATCGCCTTTCAGGCCGCGTACACATTCCCTCCATAAGCCCAGGAAGGACGTTCGGATGCGGTGCGGGGCATCTCGACGCGCGAGGACGGGGGCCGACCAAATGTTCCCGAGCCCGACTAGCCAAGCGAGCCCGGTCCCTGGGCGCTCCGAGCAACTGTCGGGCAGAATCATTCATGGCGAAATCCGCCGAAGGGGTCGACGCATCACTATATATAGTAGCGTTATGCCACGCAGAGATATTTCCCGCTTCATAGTGGCACCCTTACTATTAGAAGAGGCCGAGCGCTTCTCGAGCACTCGGCCTCTTGAATGGATGAGGCGATCGCCTATGGCATTCGCCCCGTGGTTCTCTTCCCTCTCGGCTCTACTCAGACTCAGCGAGCGCTTCGCCCATCTGCTCCGGCGTGAGGACAGCGCCCTCGCTGGAGAACTTCGCAAGGATTGCCTTCATCGCAGCAAGGTCGACCAGACGCTCCGCGTGCGACGTCATATTGCGCACCTTCACCTTGCCCTCGGAGAGCTCATCGGGACCAAGGATGGCAACCATCGATGCGTTCAGTTTGTCGGCAAGCTTGAACTGACTTTTCAGGCTGCGCTTCTGATGGTCCATATCGGCAGACTGCCCCGCATCGCGGAACGCCTGCACAAGGGAAAACGCCTCAGCGTGAACCGAGTCGTCAACGCATGCGACGAACAGGTCGCAATGTTGAGCGCGGGGGAACTCCACGCCCGCTGCCTGCAGTGCAAGCGCACAGCGCTCGTATCCAAGCGCGAACCCAAGACCCGGCGTCGGGCGTCCGCCCACTTCCTCGACGAGCTTGTCGTAGCGGCCACCGCCGCCGATCGCGTTCTGGCTTCCCATGCCGTTGTCCACCTGGACCTCGAACACGGTGCGCGTGTAATAGTCCAGGCCGCGCACCAGCTTATAGTCCTCCTCGTAGGCGACGCCAGCAGCATCAAGATAGGCCTTCACCGCTTCGTAATGCTCACGGCAGTCCGGGCAGAGATGGTCGGAGATCTTCGGAGCGTTCTCCATCACATGAGCGCAAGCCTCGTTCTTGCAGTCGAATGCGCGCAGCGGATTGATCTCAGCGCGCGTCATGCACGTCTCGCACAGTTCATCGGCATGCTCGTTCATGTAGGAGCGGACGAGCTCGCGATAGGCGGGACGGCACTTCTCGCACCCCATCGAGTTGATGAGCAGGCGCATCGATTCGCGCGGGATGCCGATTGCCTCGTAGAAGCGCATGAGCATGATGATGGCCTCAGCGTCGATCGTCGGCTCCTCGGCGCCCAGGCACTCCACGCCCACCTGGTTAAACTGGCGCTGACGTCCTTTTTGCGGGCGCTCCGCGCGAAACATAGGGCCCGCGTACATCAATTTCGCGGGCGCACCACCCTGAGGAACGAGGTCATGCTGGGCCACCGCGCGCACGACGCCGGCCGTGCCTTCGGGGCGAAGCGACAGGCGGCTTTTGCTCTTGATGGTGCCGCCGTCGATGAGGCGCTTCAGGTTCTCGCCCGACACGGCGGTGAACATCTCCTTGGACACCACGTCGGTCGCTTCGCCGATGCCGCGGACGAACAGGTCGGTCTGCTCGAATATCGGGGTTTCGATGGGGACGTACCCGTAACGGGCAAAAACGGAGAACGCCGTCTCCTTAAAATGCAGCCAAAACGCCGCCTCGTCAGGTAGAAAGTCCCTCGTGCCTTCAGCAGCCTGCATTGCCATTGCGCCCACCTTTTCCTTCGTTTAGCTTGATTGCGATTTGCATTGTAACGTAAATGAAGCGCGGGCTCCGATTGCCCGCGCTTCAACATATTCCATCGGAGAGTGGCGACCATGCTGGAATCGGTCACCGCTCGCCACTTACTTGAAGTACTCCACACCGCCTTCGATGAGCGGCTGATACGTGAAGTCCGGGATATTGCGATAGAGCCCAGCGCCCGAACGCTCGGTGTGGCCCATCTTGCCAAGCACACGACCATCAGGACTCGTGATGCCCTCGATGGACAACACGCTGCCGTTGGGATTGACCGAAAGGTCCATCGACGGCTTGCCCTCCGCATCGACGTACTGCGTCGCCACCTGGCCGTTCGCGATGAGCTTCTCGATCAGCTCGGGGCTTGCCACAAAGCGGCCCTCACCATGGCTGATGGCAACGGTGTGAGTGTCCCCCACCTTGCACTCGGAAAGCCACGGAGAAAGCGACGACGCCACCCGCGTGCGGACGAGGCGGCTTTGATGGCGGCCGATCGTGTTGAAGGTAAGCGTCGGGCATTCATCGGTCATGGGAACGATGTCGCCATAAGGCACAAGCCCGAGCTTGACAAGCGCCTGAAAACCGTTGCAGATGCCGAGCATGAGGCCGTCGCGGTTCTGCAGCAGGTCGCGCACCGCCTCGGTCACCTCGGGAGCACGGAAGAACGCCGTGATGAACTTCGCCGAACCGTCGGGCTCGTCGCCGCCAGAGAAGCCGCCGGGGATCATGACGATCTGGCTTTCGCGGATGGCGGCAGCGAGGGCGGCGATGCTCTCGGCGACCGCATCGGGCGTGAGGTTGTTCACGATGAGCGTAGTCGGCAGGGCGCCGGCGCGCTCGAACGCGTGCGCCGTGTCGTACTCGCAGTTCGTCCCCGGGAACACGGGGATGATGACGCGCGGCTTCGCAATCGAGCCGCTGTACACGAGCGGCAACTTGTCGTCGCAGGTGATGGGCGCAACGTCGGTGGCGCTGGATTCCGATTGGGCAGCAGCGCTGCGATACGGGAACACCGACTCGATCGCGCCTTCCCACCTATCCTGCAAGCGAGCCAAATCGACCGCCTCGCCCGCAACCGAGAGCACGTAGTCCTCGGTCGTCGTGCCGAGAAGGGCGACGTCGAGGCACTCGGTCGCCTCGGGAAGCACCGCATCGTCGGCGAGCTCGACGATGAAGCTGCCGTATGCGGGGGTGAAGAGCGCATCGGCGTCGGCGTCTTCGAGCGTCACACCGATTCCGTTGCCGACGCACATCTTGAACAGCGACTCCGCCGCGCAACCGTAACCAGGCGTCGACACGGCAAGGGCTGCACCTTCGCCGATAAGGGCCTCAACCGCGGCGATCGCCGCAAGCTCGTCCTCGGCAGCGGGCGCCACATCATCGGCGTCGTAGCAGCGCGGAGCGATGAGCGCGACCCTGTGGCCAGCGCCCTTGAACTCAGGGCTCGTCACGCGATCGATCTTGCCGACCGCAGTGGCGAAGGACACGAGCGTCGGGGGAACATCGAGGTCCTCGAACGAGCCCGACATGGAGTCTTTTCCTCCGATCGAGCCCAGCCCCAGATCGAGCTGCGCCTGAAGCGCACCGAGAACGGCAGCCGCGGGCTTGCCCCAGCGAGCAGGCTCGTTGCGCAGGCGCTCGAAGTATTCCTGGAACGTAAGGTACATGTCCTCGCGCTTGAAGCCTGTTGCCACCAGGCGCGAAACGCTCTCGACGACGGCGATGTAGGAGCCGACGAACTGATTCTTCTCGGTGAGATAGGGGTTGAAGCCCCACGCCATGCCGGAGCACGTCGTGGTCTCGCCGTCGACCGGCAGCTTCGCCACCATGGCGAGCGCGGGCGTGAGCTGGTATTTTCCACCGAACGGCATGAGCACGGTAGCCGCGCCGATCGTGGAATCGAAGCGCTCGGAAAGACCCTTGTTGGAGCAGACGTTCAAGTCGCTCACAAGCGATTCCATGCGCTCGGCGAACGTGTCGCCCGCCCAGGTACGCTCGTAGGCGCTGCCCGCCTCGATGTGCACGTCCTGATGCTTCGGGGCACCGTTCGATGCCAAGAACTCGCGGCTCACGTCGACGACGGCCTCGTCGTTCCAGAAGATGCGCACGCGCGGCTCGGCGACGACCTCGGCGATTACCGTGGCTTCAAGGTTCTCTTCCTTGGCGTACCCGAGGAATTCTTCCACGTCGGCAGCAGCGATAGCGCAGGCCATGCGCTCCTGGCTCTCCGAGATGGCGAGCTCGGTGCCGTCAAGGCCGTCATATTTCTTCGGGACCTTATTAAGATTGATGCGCAGGCCGTCGGCGATCTCGCCCAGGGCAACCGACACGCCACCCGCGCCGAAGTCGTTGCAGCGCTTGATGAGGCGGCAGGCCTCGCCGCGGCGGAACAGCCTTTGAAGCTTGCGCTCGACGGGAGCGTTGCCCTTCTGCACCTCGGCACCGCAATGCTCAAGGCTTTCGAGATTGTGCGCCTTCGACGACCCAGTTGCGCCGCCGATGCCATCGCGGCCGGTGCGCCCGCCCAAAAGAACGATGACGTCGCCCGGCTCGGGCTTCTCGCGGCGCACGTGGTCGGCCGGGGTCGCCGCGACGACGGCGCCGATCTCCATGCGCTTGGCGACGTAGCCCGGATGATACAGCTCATGGACAGAGCCTGTGGCCAGGCCGATTTGGTTGCCGTAGGACGAGTAGCCGGCGGCAGCCGTCGTCACGAGCTTGCGCTGCGGAAGCTTGCCTTCAAGCGTTTCCGACACGGGAACCGTGGGGTCGCCCGCGCCGGTGACGCGCATGGCCTGGTACACGTAGCTGCGTCCCGAAAGCGGGTCGCGGATAGCGCCTCCCAGGCACGTGGCCGCGCCGCCGAACGGCTCGATCTCGGTGGGATGGTTGTGCGTCTCGTTCTTGAACAGGTACAGCCAGTCCTGCTCCTCGCCGT
>USJN01000142.1 GCA_900554945.1 uncultured Coriobacteriaceae bacterium
CATTCTGAATGGTTCGATTGAAACAGTCAAAACGCGATAAGAAGATAGTAGGAGGAAGAATGTACACCTACCGAACCAAAGGAGTTTGCTCGCGCGCCATCAACGTCGAGGTCGAGGGCGACACAATCAAACACGTCGACTTCATCGGCGGATGCAACGGCAACCTGAAGGCCATCTCCAAGCTCGTCGAGGGCAAAGACATTGCCGATGTCTGCTCGATCCTCGACGGAAACACCTGCGGCAACCGCTCTACGTCGTGCGCAGACCAGCTCTGCCACGCACTTCGCGAGGCGAAAGCTGCCGAATAACGGCAAGATTGTGCAGAACAGGTGGGAATGCCCCTTATCTCGCTTGCCGCACCGAAGACGTCCCATTACAATAAGCAGGCTGTCATAATGGCAGCTGGTTCGCCCCTAGTTCGCATGCGCCACCCGCTTGCCTACCCGGGACGATCGAGAGCTTAGATACTTGAAAGGTGGAAAACAATGGCAACGAAGCTCAGCATCTCCAAGGAGAAGACCGCCGAACTCATCAAGGAATTCGGCAAGTCCGACAACGACTCCGGCTCCGCCGAGGTCCAGGTCGCAATCCTCTCCGAGCGCATTCGCAATCTTACCGAGCATCTGAAGTCCCACAAGAAGGACAATCACACCCGTCGTGGCCTGATGAAGCTCATCGGTAAGCGTCGCGGCCTCCTGAAGCACATCAAGGAGCGCGACATCGAAGAGTACCGCGCACTCATCAAGAAGCTCGGTATTCGCGACAACATCTAAGCTTGGAACGTGGGCCCGCAACTTGCGGGTCCCGTGCTATATGCAAGGCGGTCGCGCATCGCATCCGGCGGGCGCGCTCGTGGAGGCGGGGGAATGTGAGTACCCCGCAGCCGAAGAAGCTCAGGCGCAATAGGGCGCATGAGGCTAAGAGAAAGAAAGAATACATGGAAAAGATCGTCGAATCCTTCGAGCTGTACGGCAAGCAGTACCGCTTCGAGACTGGCGAGCTGGCCAAGCAGGCAACCGGTGCCGTGCTGGTCACCCAAGGCGACACCACGATTCTCGTGACTGCCGTCGTCTCCAAGCAGGAGAAAGACTACGACTTCTTCCCCCTCACGGTCGATTACATCGAGAAGATGTACTCCGTCGGCCGCATCCCCGGCGGCTACCTGAAGCGCGAGGCACGTCCTTCCGAGAAGGGTACCTTAAACGCCCGCATGATCGACCGTCCGATCCGCCCCGGTTTCCCCGACGGTTACAAAAACGAGGTCCACATCGTCGCAACGACGCTCGTGTGCGACGGCGAGAATCAGCCTGACGTCATCTGCGTCGGCGGCGCGTCGGCGGCACTGCTTGTCGGCGGTGCCCCCTTCGACGGCCCTGCCGCCTGCGTCAAGATCGGCCGCAACGCCGAGACCGGCGAGTTCATCGTCAACCCCACCTACGAGGAGGACGCCAACTCCGACCTCGACCTCACCATCGCCGGCACCAAGGACTACATCTCGATGGTCGAAGCAGGCGCGAAGGAAATCTCGGAAGAGGACATGCTCGCTGCCATGACCTTCGGCCAGGAAGCGATCGCGGCGTTCTGCGACAAGCAGGCCGAGTTCATCGCTAAGGTCAACCCCACGCCGATGGAGTACAAGCTCCATACCCCCGCTCCTGAAATCGCCGAGCGCGTCGAGCCGTACTTCGATCGCATGTCCGCAGCACTCAAAGACGCCGACAAACTCTCGCGCATGGGCAAGGTCGAGGATCTGAAGGCCGAGATCACCACCAACGAGTTCTCCGACGAAGAGCGCGCAAGCTGGGGCTCCGACATCGCTGCCGCGCTTAAGAAGCTCGAGAAGAAGGCCATGCGCAAGATGGTCATTGAGACCGGTGAGCGCGCCGACGGCCGCCGTCCGGACGAGATCCGCCCGCTGCACATCGTGCCCGGTTACCTGCCCCGCGTCCACGGCTCTGGCCTCTTCCAGCGCGGCCAGACCCAGGCGCTTTCCATCTGCACGCTCGGCATGCTCAACGAGTGGCAGCGCCTCGACACCATCGAGCCGGTCGAGGGCAAGCGCTACATGCACCAGTACAACTTCCCGCCCTACTGCACCGGCGAAGTCGGCCGCATGGGTTCGCCGAAGCGCCGCGAGATCGGCCATGGCGCCCTCGCCGAGCGCGCGCTTCTGCCCGTGATCCCCTCCGAGGACGAGTTCCCCTACGCAATCCGCGTGGTCTCCGAGATCATGGAGTCCAACGGTTCCTCTTCGATGGCTTCCACATGCGGCTCCACCCTTGCGCTCATGGATGCGGGCGTGCCTATCAAGGCCCCCGTCTCTGGCATCGCCATGGGCCTTATCAAGGAAGGCGATGACGTCGTCATCCTCTCCGACATCCAGGGCCTCGAGGACTTCCTCGGCGACATGGACTTCAAGGTCTGCGGCACGTCGAAGGGCATCACCGCACTTCAGATGGACAACAAGGCGAAGGGCCTGTCCGTCGATATCCTCGCCCGCGCGCTCAAGCAGGCTCACGAAGGCCGCGCATTCATCCTGAGCGCCATGCTCGAGAAGCTGCCCGAGCCCCGCGCTGAGCTTCGCGACACCGCGCCGCGCATCGAGACCATCCACATTCCCGTCGACAAGATCCGCGACGTCATCGGCTCCGGCGGCAAGGTCGTCCGCGGCATCCAGGAGGAGACGGGCGCCAACATCGACATCCAGGAAGACGGCACCATCCACATCGCTGCAGTCGAGGGCAAGGCCGGCGAGGCTGCCAAGGCCATGATCTTGGGCATCGTAAGGGAGCCCGAGGTCGGCGAGATCTACGAGGGCGAAGTCGTCGGCATCAAGGACTTCGGCGCCTTTGTGAAGCTCACGCCGGGCAAGGACGGCCTACTCCACATCTCCCGCGTCGCCAACGGCCGCGTGGGCAAGGTCGAAGACGTCCTCTCCCTGGGCGACATTGTGAAGGTGCAGGTTCTCGAAGTCGACCCGAAGACGGGCAAGATCTCGCTCGATCGCCTCGACAAGCCCGATGCTCCGGAAGGCTCCGCCGACAACGGCCGCGAGCATTCTCACCGCAACAACGACCGTGGTGAGCGCGACATGCGCCCCGGGCGCAGCCAGCGTTCGAGCAACGGCCGCACGCCGCGCCGTCGCCACGAGGCTTAAAAACTAGCACTATCCGACTGCACGAGAAACGGAGACACCATGATTAAAGTAGCTGTTTCTGGATGCTTCGGCCGCATGGGTTCGGCGGTCATCGACGCCGTGAACGCCGCAGACGACATGGAAGTCGCCTGCGGCATCGACCCCTTCCCCAAAGAGGGGGCAACGTTCACGGTCTACTCCTCGATGGAGGAGGCCGTGGCTGCCGGCGGGTTCGACGTCGTCGTCGACTTCACGCAGCCGAGCGTCATCGAGGGAAATCTTCGCTGTGCGCTGCCTGCGGGCATCGATTGCGTCGTCGGCACGACGGGACTCTCCGATGAGAAGCTCAACGAACTCGCCGCGCTCGCTCCATCCGGGACCTGCTTGTTCTACGCCCCAAACTTCACGACGGGCGCGGTGCTCATGATGGAGTTCGCCAAGGCGGCAGCCCCTTACTTCCCCGAGGCGGAAGTCATCGAGATGCATCACTGCAACAAGAAGGACGCGCCTTCGGGCACCGCCATGCGCACGGCGCAGATCATTTCGGATGCGCGAGGCGGCCGCGCGAGCGAGGCGCCCGGAGCAGAGACGGAGCTTCCAGGGGCCGAAGGTGCGCGCGGTGCGCTCGTCTCGGGTGTTCCGGTGCACTCCGTGCGCTCGATGGGCTTCGTCGCGAGCCAGGAGGTTATCTTCGGATCGATGGGGCAGACACTCACCATCCGTCACGACTCCTGGGACCGAGCGTCCTATATGCCCGGCGTTTTGCTGGGTATCAGGAGCGTCGGTGCTCGTGAGGGCCTGATTGTAGGTTTGGAGAACTTCATGCATGAGGCGTAATCCGCCCTGCGCACTTTGGCATAATAGATAAATCGAGCATATGTTCGCCTCCCTGTCTTTCTGGCGGGGAGGCGCACGCATGAATTAAGGAGACGCCCATGTCGAACGTTGAACCCCGCTTCGGTCGCCTGATCACCGCTATGGTCACGCCCTTCAACGATGAGCGCGAACTCGACCTCGACCGCGCGCAGGCACTTGCCACGCGCCTTATCGAAGGCGGTAACGACTCGCTTATCATCAATGGAACCACCGGCGAGAGCCCCACGGTCTTCTACCCTCAGAAGATTGAGCTTTTCCGCGCCGTCGTCGAGGCGATCGGCGGCAAGGCCCCCGTCATCGCCAACGTGGGGGACAACTGCACAGCCGACACCGTCGACTTCGCCAAGGACGTCGCGAAACTCGGTGTCGACGGCTTCATGTGCGTCGTCCCGTACTACAACAAGCCTCCGCAAGAGGGAATGTACCAGCACTTCAAGACCATTGCGGATGCGGTGGAGCTCCCCATTATCCTCTACAACATCCCGGGCCGCTGCGTTGTCAACATGGAAGCTGAGACCACGCTGCGTCTCGCCAACGATTGCGAGAACGTCATCGCCGTGAAGGAAGCGTCCGGCAAGATGGACCAGATTGCAACCATCGCCGCTGCCGCACCCGAGGGCTTCAGCGTGTATTCCGGCGATGACTCCGCAACCTATGACATCATGCGCCTCGGCGGTGCGGGTGTCATCTCGACCACCGGCAACGTCGCGCCGGAGCGCATGAAGGAGCTCGTCACGAAGTGCGCCGAAGGCAAGTGGGACGAGGCCTGGGCTGCCCACGAAGCGCTTCTGCCACTTATGAACGGCCTGTTCGAGACCTCGA
>USJN01000143.1 GCA_900554945.1 uncultured Coriobacteriaceae bacterium
AATCGAGGCCAGGCCCGGTTTTGCCTATTGACAATGTCCTGCTCATATTAAAAAGGCGAGGCCTCTAGGGAAGGAGCTCGCCTCTTTCTCGATCTACGGATGCTTCGGCTTATTCTAGGAGATGAAGGAACGGGAGGGGCAAGCTTGTTCGCAATCACAACACCCCGTCCCTTTTCTTCAAAAGAAGACGGCGTCGGTTTCTCCATGTCAAATAGCGTTCGTTGGAAACCGAAGTCAGCGAGAAGGCTCTGGGAGGAACGCTGAGAGACCAGCGCGTTGCAAACGACACGGGGCTTTCTAAGGGCTCTTGAGCACCTTCGGGCGCGCCGCATAGCCTGCTTCCATGCGAGCCGCGTAAAGCCTTACTGGCCAGGAGCCTTGGGCATGCCGGGAGCGCCGGGCATCGGGGGCATGCCAGACATACCCCCTGCCTTCGTACGGCACATCTTGCACTCGGCATCCCCGATCGCGACACTCACCACAGGGCGCAAGATGCCTATTCTGCGGAAGATGCACGCTCAGCAGATGGCGAAGCGTCCGAATTGGAATCTCGGCCCTTTTCGCCATCCCGGTCGGGGTCGCCAAGCGAAACGCCCGGCGGCGGCGCATCGGGAACATCGGCATCCGAAAGCACAGTTCCGAGCACTCGGCCGCACCTTCCGCAAAACGAGCAGAATGCACCTACTCCGCAGCCTCCCGCCATGGCACCTCACCTCCAACGTCACGTGCATCCATCTTTTTCCTGTGTAAAGGCGAAGTTGCGGTGAGGACCTTCGCTCCTCTTTCTCCTTTTGCGGGTCCGCCAGGCCCCGTTTCTCCGAATTCTGGCAGACCCGCTTTCGAAGAGCTAAGCAAGGAAGATCGCGGCCTTCTCGCCCTTAGCGGCGAGCTTGGCAGCCATTTCCTCGACAGAGCCGAACTCCAGAACCTTGGCCTGGCAGGACTGCACGCAAGACGGAAGCTTGCCGGCAGCTACGCGGCTCTCGCACATATCACACAGCTCGGTGGGATATGCGATGTAGTCCCAATGCCACTTGCCATCGGGATTCTGGCGCGGCTTATCCTCGAGCATCTTGATGCCGAAGCTGTCGATGGGCAGCTCAAGCTCGTTGCGGCATGCGATCTCGCAAGAGTGGCAACCGGTGCAGTACTCGAAGTCGATGTACAAAGCGTTCTTGCTCATTTTCAAAACCTCCTAACCTCTCCGGTATCGGGCCTACAGGTCAATGCGGTCAGAGATGGGGGCGTCGGCGGGACGCCAAACCTGCTGGACCTCAAACTCAGCCTGGCGGCTGGCCTCAACGTAAACCTCGGGCTCGTTGTGGTCGCCGATGCCGTCAACCTTGACGACGTTGCAGATCATCGACTTGAAAGTGTTGCCGAAGCCGCTCTTGGCGTTGACGCTGTTCGGCATGAGCACATTGATGTTGGACTTCCAGTTACCGTAGAGGTTGGGCTCGGAGCCTTCCTCTTCCGGATACCAGAAGCCATGCATCGCATGGACAACGCCCGACTTGATGGTCGGGGTGACCTTGGCCTTCTGACGAACATGGCCGTACGGCGAGGAGATCTCCACCCAGTCGCCGTCCTCGATGCCCAGACGCGCTGCGTCCTCGGGGTTGATGTCGAGCTCAGGCCACGGGCTGATCTGGCGCAGAGACGGAACCTGCTTGTGCTCGGAGTGGAAGAACTCCTGACGGCGCGCGCCGGTGGTGAGCACGAACGGGTACGCGGTCTTCATCATCTCGGGCATGGTGTCCGGGCTGAAGGCCGGCGGCTCGAAGTAGGGCAGCGGGTCCTCGCCGAAGCGGGCGTATGCGTAGGAGTACAGCTCGACGCGACCGGTCTGGGTCGGGAAGCCGATCTGCCCGTCAGGACGCAGCTTGCCCTCCTTGTACTTGTAGTACGGCTCGTTAGACATGGTCACGACGTTGTCGCGCAGCTGCTCCCACGGCAGCCAGGAACGCAGAACGTGGAAGTTGTTGTAGTCTTCCAGCGTCTCAAAGCGGCTCCAGAAGTGCGGATAGGTCTTCTTGCCGACCATCATCATGATCTCGACGTCGGAGAGGCACTCGCCGACCTGGGCGCACTTGTTCTGAGCGCCGTAGAAGGATGCGTTCAGGCCGTAGTGAGTGACGACCATACCGTTGTGCTCGACGGTGGAGGCAACGGGCAGGAAGACGTCGCAGCAGGACTGAATCGTCGGGTTCATGAACAGGTCGCAGGCGAAGTTGAAGTCAAGCTGCTTCAGGGCTTTCCACCAACGCTGCGGTTCTGCGGAGATCGCGGTGCCGACCGGGTTGGAGGAGACGAAGCCCGCCATGTGCATCTTGTACGGTTTGTCCGTTTCGAGGCACTTGATGAACTCGTCGGGGTGGACGGTCCACATGACCTGGCCGACGCAGGGGTACTTGTCGACGCCGATGCGCTTGGTGTACCAAGTCTCCTCTGACATGATGCCGTGGGTCAGGGCGAGGGACAGCGTGGAAGCGGTCTCGTCCTCGACCTTCTCGTCAGCGCCGATCGCGCCGCCGTCGCGAACGACGTTGCCCTGGTCGTCGCCCATGCCGAGCGTGGTGCCGCCGGGGGCATCCAGGAAGCCGGTGATGGTCATGAGCGCGACGAGACACATGCCGAGCTGGGCGCCGTTGGTGGACTCGTCGGTTGCGAGGCCCCAAGCTACGCTGGAGGGCTTGGCTTTGCCGTACAGGCGGGCCGCACGCCAGATCTGCTCCTCGGGAACGCCGCAGATCTCGGCAGCGCGAGAGGGCGGCATCTCCTGGCAGCGCTCGACCAGCTGGTCGTAGCCGTAGGTCCACTTCTCGATGAAGTCATGGTCGACCAGGTCATCGTGAGCGAGGACGTAGATGAACGCCATGGCAAGAGCGGTGTCGGTGCCGGGGCGAACCTGCAAGATCTCCTCGGCGCGGGTGCCGAGCCAGGTGACGCGCGGGTCAACGCAGATGATCTTGGTGCCGAACTGGCGCATCATCTCGATGACCGCATGGCCGTACATGCCGTCGGGGTTCGAGCGCAGCGGCTCCTTGCCCCAGAGCAGGATGACCTCGGGGGCGACGAAGCGCGGGTCATCGTAGCGATCATCGAACTTCATTGCGTAGTCGATCTCGGGATAGCCGCCGCCTATCATGAAGGCGGTGTTGGTCATACGCGGACCGTAGCAGGACCAGCCGGCCTGACCGTAGACGGAGTTCGGCGTACCGAAGACGAGGTTCGCCCACTGCGGATACCAGTTGTTGCCCTCACGGCCGGTGCCGCCGAAGACAGCGATGGTCTCTGCGCCGTACTTCTCGGTGATTTCGAGAGCCGCATTGGCTACGAGGTCGGTAGCCTCGTCCCAAGAGCACTGCTCCCATTTGTCAGCCTGACCACGGTACTGCTTCTCGCGCTTCATCGGGTGGATGATGCGATCGGGATGGTAGATATACTCCGTAAGAGCCAGGCAACGGGGGCACAAAGCGCCCTTCGTGATGGGGTGCTCGGGGTCGCCCTCGACCTTGGTGATGACACCGTCCTTCACGTGAACCTGAAGCCCGCATCCTACAGGATGGCATCCCGGAGGAGACCAAGCGCAGGTTCTGAAGATCGTCTCCTCGCCTTCCTGCCTTTTCCATTCCGTCATGCTCTTTCCTCCCTCTCTCTTCAAATAACGAAAGACGCACCCAGGCATAAACGTCCAAGTGCGTCTTTAATTGTCGATTGCGATCCCCGTGAAAAGAAGAGGCCGGAGTTTTGCGAGCTGTCAAACGCTATTTGCCATCCCCTAAGCGCCGGCGTAGCGAGAGGCGACTTCGCTTTCTTCGAACGCCTTGCGAATATCATGTATGAGGCGCATGACATCGTCGGTGCCGCGTTCGCCGCCCTTGTAGAGGATGTAGAATCCCCAGTTCATCCGCGAATCGGCGATAGGAACGGAGACCGTTCCCCTCGGCGGGTTCGCGGCGAACTTGCGCGAGGGGATGCTCACGGCTTCCTCGCGCGTGCGCACAAGATGGATCATCGAGCTCGTAGAGGGGAACACGCTCGCAAAGGAGCGGTCGAACCCAAGCTTGTCGAGCTGGGTGAACAAGGGCTCGTACTGAAAGCTCGGCTCGGACATGAGGATAAGCGTTTTGTCGACGAGGTCCGAGGCGGTGCACCCCGATTTCCTCGCCAGCGGGGACGTCTCGCTCACGAGCGCGTAAGCCACCGACCCGCCGATTCTCATGGTGTTGCAGTTGGGGAAGGCCCTGTCCATGCACATGACGATCGCTGCGTCAACTTTGCCAGCGCAGACAAGCTCATAGCACTGCTCGCAGCCGAACTCCAGGAACTGCAGGTTCCCCGGACGTCGCATGAGAACCTCGTCGACGCCTTCCGGCATGCCGGCGAATAGGTTGACGCTGACGGCCAGGCTTAGCGCGGAGGCAGCCGAGCCTCGGTCGGAGAACGTAACCCGAAGGCCGTCGACCCTGGCGATGATTTCCTCGGTTACGGGCGCCACCTTCCTGCCTTCTTCCGTAAGCACCATAACGTTGCCCTTGCGCTCGAACAGCGTGACGCCGAGCTCGGCCTCGATTGCCCTGACGGAATGGGCTATGTTCTGGCGGCTCGTGAAGCACTTCTTCGCAGCCTGGGCGTAACTTGCGCTGTTCGCCGCGGCATGCAAGTGCCGCAGCTGCTGCAGTTGGATATCCAAGGCCCCTCCTCATATCGATCAAATCACAACATCTCGGGCATCAGACGAGAAGGGATCTTAGAGGGAGCAGGCGCACG
>USJN01000144.1 GCA_900554945.1 uncultured Coriobacteriaceae bacterium
CTTGCCGTATTTCCCGCCAGACCGGCGGAACGTCCTATCCTCAACAAGCACGCCGGACGACAACGCTGCGCGAAGGGTCGACCCGAGTCTCTATATCGCGGCTTCCGCAGTCGGGACACGTGCGCGAACCTTCGCCTGGCTTGAGCACGCGCCCGCAGGCGCTACAGACGAACAGGATGGCAGGAACGCTCACGCCGTTTCCCATCCTGAGCGACTGCGCTTTGATAACAACCTCGCTCGGAATCTTCATGGCAAGGCTCCTTACAATCCGAACAGGTGGTCGGCGGTGTTGCTCACGAAGTCATCCTCATCGAGCACCCAGCCAGCATCAGTCTTGACAAGCGAGAACATGATGAAGGAGTACTCGGAGCTCGCATGCCCCTTCGCCGTCTCCGTTGCCGCAGCGACCTGCTGCTTTGTGGGGGTGCGCGAGCCCGCTGCGAGCGAGCGCGCCGCATCGTCAACCGCCGACACGAAGTTGTATACCGGAACGCTCGTGCAGTCGGCGAACACGTCGGCAGTACCGTCGGTATAAGCGAAGACATCGTCATCGCCAACCGTGCATGACGCCCCCTCGATGAACCAGCGCGCAAGCTCCTTCGAATCGATGCCTGCATCGTCGGCAGAGAACCCGAACATCTTGACGTACCTCGCATTGATCCCTTGGGCAATGCAGTCGACGATTTTCTCGTAAGAATCGAGCGACGCCAAAGCATCGCGCGCGGACGCAAGCGCCGCAGCCTCGTCGGCTTCATCGTTGGAGAAATTGTACGTGGAGGCAGAGGAGTCACCCTGACGCTCCGAGCCCGAGTTATCGAACCAGCTCGAGGTATCGTCGTCGAACGAATCGGCGATATCACCCACGCAAGACGCCACACAGCTTCCAACCTGGGAAATCAGAATGAGAGCGATGATGATACCGAAAATGGAGCCAAGACAGGACTTCTTCTTGAGAGTCTCTTCGGGCGAAGCGGGCTTGCCGCCTTCCACGCCCACCGTCGATTGCGGCTTTTTCATCCCCTTGCCGAACGCGTCCTTCGGCCGCCCCGACGTCGTGTGCGCGATGGTCTGGCGCAAGCGATCGGAAACGCCTTTCGGATGGGGATGCTCCTCCAAGAAGGGCGCCGCCGCAGGGCGCCTGCCCGCCCCCGCGGAAGGAGCCGAGCGCGTCGGTGAGCTTCCCACCTGCGGAGATGTTTCCGTATACGCACGGGATGCCGCCGAGGGCGAGCTCTTGCGAGCCTCCGAGGAACCCGCAGGCGCCTGAGCGGTGAGCTTCTTTTCGAGCGTGCGCCGACGAGCATCGATACGTTCTTTCGCGGATACTTCCCGAACGTTAGGCGAAGCATTGTCCGCGGACTTCCCCGGCCGCCCAGCAGGTGCCGCGGGAGCAGCCGGCTTCGCAGGAGAGGCAGGCACAGCGGGAGCCGCGGGAACACCGTAGCCCTTGTTGTTCTTGTCTGCCATGCACTCCCCTTTCGATTGCATCTATCGCATGAGAACCATTATACGGGACGCGCTTTGCCGCACGAAGCTGCGCACGACATTCTTACGTTGACGCGCGGGCGGGCGCAGCTAAAGCGGCCTCCAACAAAGGACGGCCCAGCGCGTCTCCTGGGTGTAGTCCATCATAACGCCACCGCTAGGGCGCTCCTTCACGTGCTCACCGAAGAACGCGTCGAGCAGAGGACGCTCTTCGGGCTTCACGTCCGCCGCCTTGGCGAGAAACCCCTTGAGCTCCTCGGCGCTATCCGATTGCGGGACGCGCGGCACCTCGATGTAGCGAACCTCAGGGAAACGCCCGCTTCCCAGCAGATAGTTCAAAAGCACGGCAAAATCCCTTGCGAGCCGGGGCGGCGTAATCTCGCGACCCAAAGCGCGCTCCACGCGGGCATCGATCCACGGCACCTCGCCGCAAGCGGTGGTAACCACGACGCGGCTTTTCGCCTTTGACTCGAGCTTGGCGACGGCATCTTGGATGTCATGGGTTGTGAGAGAGCGCGACGAAATCGCCACGTCGGCCTGGGGAATGCCGTCCCAACTCTCCTGCCATGCGCGACGGAAGATGGAGAAACGCTCCTCGACGCCAGCTTCGGCAACCGCCTGCCGCAGCTCCCCGAGCATCCCGTCCGAGAAATCGACTGCAACCACATCGTGGCCCTTTTTCGCCAACGGGACGCTGAGCACGCCGGGGCCGCAGCCCATATCGAGGATGCTCTCGCCCGGCGCGAGCGCGAGCAGCTCGGTAAGCTGTGCGAGATATCCGCTCCGCCGGTTCTTGTGAGCATAGTGAGGCGCCATCTGGTTCCAGCGCACCCTGAGCTCATCGAGGGTTTTGTCGGCGTTCTTGTCGACACTTCGATAGAAGTCGCACCATTCCTGGGCGGTGGGCATGCGTTGCAAAAGAAGCCTCCTCGTCGATGACCAGCCGCAGCGGAATTGAGCAGCACGCAAGGGCGGCGCATGGAAGCTGCGGTCGAAACGATAATCCTGTAGCGAATATGATACCCAATCGCGCAGCATTGCGCATGGAAAGCAGTCGAGAAGGCTCCTGCCCGCGAGGCCTTCTTCTTGAGAATTGGGGTCTCGCGGACAGAAATCATCGATGGGAGTGCGGCGCGCCACCTCGTTTTCCGCCCGCGAAAACCCCACAAAACGAAGGAGGGCGCGGCCCCCTTGCGAGAACCGCGCCCTCTCTATGCGCTTCGATGCAAGCTCTTCCGCCTCGTTAGTCCTCGGCGTAGAGCTCCTTCAGCTTCACCAAATGGTTGTAACGCTCGATCGCCGCTTCCTCGTTGCGTTCGAAGAGCTCGGCTGCACGCTCGGGGAACTCGCGCGTGAGTCGGCTGTAGCGCGCCTCGTTCATGAGGAACTCCTGATAGCCGCCGGCAGGCTCCTTGCAATCGAGGGTGAACTTCTTGCCCGCAGGGGCTGCCGGGTTGTAACGGAAGAGGTTCCAGTACCCGCAGTCGACGGCCTTCTTCATCTCCTCCTGGCAGTTCTTCATGCCGCCCTTGATGGCGTGCATCTCGCAGGGAGAGTAGCCGATGATGAGCGACGGTCCCGGATACGCCTCGGCCTCGGCGATGGCCTTGAGCGTCTGCGCCGGCTTCGCCCCCATAGCGACCTGTGCCACGTACACATAA
This sequence comes from uncultured Coriobacteriaceae bacterium, assembly GCA_900554945.1. GTDB lineage: Bacteria > Actinomycetota > Coriobacteriia > Coriobacteriales > Eggerthellaceae > Ellagibacter. The sequence continues at coordinate 3,147 of USJN01000144.1, forward strand.
CCGTACTGCATGGCGATCTCGGCGAGGCTCTTCTTGGCGATGTTCTTGCCCGCCGCCGCGAACTGCGCAACCTGGCCGATGTTGGATGCCTTGGATGCCTGGCCGCCGGTGTTGGAGTACACCTCGGTGTCGAAAACGAACACGTTCACGTCCTCGCCAGATGCAAGCACATGGTCGAGTCCGCCGTAGCCGATGTCGTAAGCCCAGCCGTCGCCGCCGAAGATCCAGATGGATTTCTTGGCGAGGTAATCCTTGTTCGCGAGGATCTTGGCCGCAAGCGCTGCCGCCTCCCCTTCGCCTTCCGCAAGCTTCTTGAGCTCGACCGCATAAGCAGCAGAAGCATCCTTCGATGCCGCGGAGTCATCGCGCGCGTCGAGCCATGCCTGGGCTGCAGCAGCCGCGCCCTCAGGCACGCCGGCAGCAAGCAGCTGCTCGGTCTGCTCGATCACCATCTGGCGGACGGCGGTGTGGCCCTGCAGCATGCCGTAGCCGTGCTCGGCATTGTCCTCGAACAGCGAGTTCGCCCAAGCGGGGCCGCAGCCTTCCTTGTTGACCGTATACGGCGAGGTCGCAGCGGGGCCGCCCCAGATGGAGGAGCACCCGGTCGCGTTGGAGATGAACATGCGATCGCCGAACAGCTGGGTGACGAGGCGCGCGTAGGAGGTTTCGGCGCAGCCCGCACAGGCGCCGGAGAACTCGAGCAGCGGCTGCTTGAACTGGCTGCCCTTCACGGTGTTGTCCTGCACCTCGGGCTTGTCGGCCACCTTCTCCACGCAGTAGTCGAACACGTCCTGCTCGGCGAGCTCGCCCTCGGCACCGACCATGGAAAGCGAGTCGGTGGGGCACACGCCGATGCACACGCCGCAGCCCATGCAGTCGAGCGGCGAGATGGCGAGGGTGTAGCGATAGGTGTCCTTGAGCTTGCCCTTCATGGGAATAGCCACAAGGTTCTCAGGCGCTGCGGCGATTTCCTCGTCGGTGAGCGCGTAGGGGCGAATCGTGGCGTGCGGGCACACGAACGAACACTGGTTGCACTGGATGCACGTGGAGGATTCCCACTTGGGAACGCTTACCGCAACGCCGCGCTTCTCGAACGCAGACGCACCTTGCTCGAACTGGCCGTCCTCGTGACCGACGAACGCGGAGACGGGCAGAGAGTCGCCGTCCATGCGGCCGACGGGCTCCATGATCTCGCGCACCTGCTTGACGAGCTCGGGCTTGCCCTCAAGCTCGGGGGCAGCTGCGTCGCCTGCGGCGTCCGCCCAGTCGGCGGGAACGTCGATCTTCACGAACGCGGTCGCGCCGGCGTCGATCGCCTTGTGGTTCATGTCGACGACGGCCTGGCCCTTCTTCAGGTACGATTTCGTAGCCGCATCCTTCATGTATTGGATGGCCTCGGCCTGCGGGAGCACACCGGCAAGCGTGAAGAACGCCGACTGCAGGATGGTGTTCGTACGCTTGCCCATGCCAATCTCGATGGCCAGGTCGATCGCGTTGATCGTGTAGAGCTGCACGTCGTTTTTCGCAATGTAGCGCTTGGCGTCGGCTGGCAGGTGATGCGCAAGCTCCTCGGGCGTCCACTGGCAGTTGATCATGAACGCACCGCCCGGCTTCAC
>USJN01000145.1 GCA_900554945.1 uncultured Coriobacteriaceae bacterium
AGCGGGCGGCGCTTCTCTCCGCTTTGGAGGAGCACAGGCTCGATGACGTCGACAGGGCGCTGCTCAGGCGCATCGTCGAGAAGGTGCTGGTGCGCGAAGGCCCGCGCCTGGAGGTCGTGATGCGCTGATCGCCATCTCCGCATTGTCCAAATAGCCGCGCCCTTGGCCAGAAGGCGTCAAGGGGCAGGGCAGCTGCGCTCCTCGGCCGCAGGCTTTGAGGGGCGCAGTGCTGAGATAAACCCTTCTGGGAAATCGGCGCATTCTAACCATGGTGGTTAGAATGGTTAGAATTGAATCGAATTGTGGGAGCGATTGTGTAAAGGCGGGCAGCAGTAAGCGCTGCCACGGGTTCGCCGCGCTTACTGGGGCAAACTCAAAACCGATTGCTGTCTGGAAGTCGGGGATGCCGCTCGGACCCGGCAGCGCCTCAGCCCAGTCGCCGCGGCTCCTCGAAACGGTTAGTGCTATCTGAACAGGTCATCATGAGAACCCGTTCTCTGGAAGGTGACGAACGTGTCCTCATCTCGCCAGATGACGAGCCAGTCGCCGGCGTTGGCAACATGGCATTCTCTGCTGCCCGACCACTCGCCCTTGAGGTCATGCATGTTGTGCCTGCGGCGAAGCTCTTCGAGGGCCTCCGGCGTGTTTTGGGCGACCAGGTCGATGAGCGCCTCGAGCGGTCCGAGATTGTAGCGTTTCTTCTTGAGGCGCTTCACGTCGCGCTGGAACTTCGCCGTGTATGCGACCCTCAACATGCCGCTATACCCCCATGGCCTCAAACATTTCCTTCGCCGAGGCGTAGGTCGGGCCGCCGTTTCGGGCGATCTCGTCCGCCTCGCGGATGGACTCCAACGACTCCTTGTTTGGCTTGGGATACTCCAGAGTCAAAGGAATCCTATGCTCGCGTTCGATCTGCTTGTAGAAGGCGCGGGTGATGGACGAGATGTCGAAGCCGAAGTCCTCGGCTATAGCGCTCACGGCCTGTTTAGTGGATTCGTCCACTCTGATGGTCACAGATGCAGTCCCCATTGTTACCTCCTTTAGTCATTGCAAGACAATTATATCACGATGTCTTACATACATGAAGCCGCATCCAGCTGCATATTGGTGTTGAATGTAACAGTTGGTTGCCGATGTTAGCGCAACGGTTGCGCGGGGGTGCGGACAATTCCTTGGACCAACCTAAGCGGCTAGCCCCTTGCTTATCCGGTACTGCACGGGACTCATCCAGCCGAGCGACTGCTTCTTGCGGCGCTCGTTGTAGAAGTGGATATACCCGTCCAGCAGCCCCATGAACGACTCCACGGAGACGCCGTCCCAGTCCCGATGGTAGAAGAACTCGTTCTTCAGGCGGCCGAAGAAGCCCTCGCATGCCGAGTTGTCCGGGCTGCAGCCCTTCCTCGACATGGAGCGGACCAGGCCGTTTCCCTCGCATATTCCGATCCACCCAGGCCATCTGTAATGGCACCCCCTGTCCGAGTGGCAGACCGGGTGCTGGCCCGGGGCGAGCGTCCTGCACGCGTCCTCCAGCGAGCCGTTGGCGAGCGCCGCGTTCGGGCGCCTCCCTATGCGCCACGAGACGACGAGGCCGTCGAAGCAGTCGATGACCGGGCTGAGGTACGCCTTCTCCCCGCTCGGCAGCTTGAACTCGGTGATGTCGGTGAGCCACAGCTCGTTCGGCCCGCCCGCGCGGAATTTGCGTTCCACCAGGTTGGGGGGCGCGTCCGATATCTCGCCTCTGTAGGAGCTGTATCGCCGCCTCCTCTTCAAGTAGGCGACTCGGCAGCCCTCCTCGGCCATCAGCCTGCGAACGACCTTCTCGCTGACGACGGTGCCTTCCTCCCGCAGCTCGTTGTGCACGTACCGGTAGCCGCGCTTGCCGCCGGTGCCGTCGAATATCCTCCTGATGTCGGCCCTGAGCCGGGCGTGCCTGTCCTTCGCGCGCAGCTTCGCGCGGCAGTACTCATAGGAGCTCTTCGAGATCCTCAAGGAACCGGTGAGCTCTCTTAAGGGGCGGTCGGTCTCCAGCCTCAACTTGTCGATCAGCACGGTCTTCTCCATGTTGCTCATCGCGTCGAGGCTCCCTGCTTTTAAAAGGTCGACGGCTCCCCTCGGGATGTCGTTCTCCAGCTCGAGCTGCCGGATCCTCTCCTCGGGGCTGCCCTCGAAGCCGGCGTACGCCGGCTCGTCGCCCTCGGGCCTTCTCGCGCGACCGCCCATCCGCGCCTCCTTCGTTCCGCCGCCTTTCAGCCAATAGCGTACAACATCGGGGCTCCCGATGCCGAGCGCTTCCGCGATCTCCCTGCAAGACGCGCCGCCTCGCGCCATCCCCATCGCCTTGCCCCGGACCTCGTCGCCGTAGGGCTCGAACTTAGCCCCGCGGGACCTCCGCCGCGGATTGGCCGCGGCAGCCGCCCAGCGGCGCAGGGTTCTGCCGGGAACGCCGGACATCCTGGCGGCCTTCCCGACGTCGCCGGTGAGCCTCAGCATGTCGAGGGCTTTGTCCTTTGATTCTTGGCTGTACATACGGACTCCTGACTGGACCGAACGGTCCAACTATTCGTCCGCACCCCCCGCCTCAATTGGCAAAACATGGCCAAAACCGTTGCGGTTAGCTTGGCGGAAGGGCGGAATGAGGCCCGCCGGGGCGGCGCGGGGCGCCGGTCTAGCGGCCGGAGGGAGCCCTGACGCGGGCCCCGCCCGTTTTCCTGTCGAGGTGACCGCAACGGGCGGGGCTCGGGAATTGGATAGGTCTTCGGGCGCGCGGCAAATATTCTCCCTAGTCGCAAAGCCTCGCGATATCGGATCCGCATTCCGTGCAACGGCCCTCTATGAGCACGCAGCCGTGGCGCATGCGCAGCGTGTAGCCGGGCGCGAACTCCGTCGTGCCGCAGTTGTGGCAGAATGCGTTGGCGAGCAGCAGCTTTCGTATGCGCTCGGGAATCTTCCTCCATTCCCGTAGTGCCTCGATCTCCGTGACGCCCTTGCCGCGGCGGAACTCGTCTTCCTCCATCTCTTCCGCGACGAACCTGGCGATCAGCTCCTCGCTCGCGCCGTCTGCCCGCATCTGTTCGGCCATCTGCTCGTATTTGGGATCCATCGGCTTTCTTTCCGTGGCACTATCTTGGCAATAGTATCCCACGTAAATTGTGCACCTACCCCCGCGGTTTTTCGACCGCTTGGGGGGTTGCGCCCTCGGAGGAGCATGAGCCCGAGTTCGTGGTCAACTGGACGAGTTGTGCGACGTTTTTCCGCCCGATTTGCCCTTCCATGATGGCTTGGGACACCCTCGTAAATTAAACCCCCAGGTCAGAGAAAAACCAGTTAAATTATTCTCAGAACAGGCAATGCATAACTCTCTCAACTGGCCACGAACTAGCGGGCCTGCTCCCCAGAGGGCGGAAATTTGGTGCGAATCCGGATCGGCGGCCCGACTGCCCTTCGCCCCGCAGTCCCGCTAAGCGTCGAACTTTCCCGTTTGGCCCATGAGCCAGCGCCCCAGGTCGATGATCTTGATGCCGTCCCAGTCGGTTGCTTCGTGACCGGTCTTGGCGATGATAACCTTGGGATACGCGTCACGAATCTTCCGCAAGGGCGTGATCTCTCGTTCGAAGGTGCTTTCCTGTGAGATGTCGTCGCTCACCTGGATATAGATGCGCTGTCCCTGCTTGGCGGCCACGAAGTCGACCTCTTTCTGGTAGAGAACGCCGACGTATACCTCCCAGCCTCGTCGCATCAGCTCGATCGCGACCATGTTCTCGTAGATGCGCCCGAAGTCTAGACTGCGGGTTCCGAGCTTCGCGTAACGAAACGAATGGTCGGCCAAGTAGTACTTGTCGCCCATCGAGAGATATTTCTTTCCCGCTACGTCGAATCGGCGCACGCGGTAGAAAGCGAATGCGTCGCAGAGGTGGTCGATGTAAGCCGCTAAGGTCTTGTCGTTAATCTTCAAACCCGCCTGCGAAAGCGTGGCTGCCATGCTCTTCAGCGACGAGATGTTGCCGACATTGTCCATAAGGAACTCGCACGTCCTTTTGAGCTGTTCAGCGTTGCGTATGCGGTATTTCTGTCTGACGTCCCGCAGGACGAGCGTGTCGAGCACGTCGGAGATGTAGACGAATCGAGCTCTCTCATCAGGGTATAGATAGGAACCTGGCATACCTCCCTCTTGCAGGTAGCGCGTCAGGGCCTCGTCGGGCGATGTGATTTCGTGGTATTGCGCGAACTCGGCGAGCGAGAAGGGGAACATTTCCACCTCGAAGGTCCTGCCCGTGAACAGGGTCGAGAGATCGTTCGACAGCAAAAAGGCGTTCGACCCGGTGATATAGATGTCGTACTTCTCGGATGTGTGCAGACTGTTGATGGCCTTCTCGAAGCCCTCGCACATCTGCACCTCGTCGATTATTAGCACATTATTGCAGTCCTCGACGAAATGCTTTTCGACGTAGTCGTGCAACGCGCGGTATTGCATAAGCGGTTCGAATTCGAGCAAGTTGAAGTTGATGCGTATGATGTTCGCCGTCGGGAAGCTTGCCCGAATTTGGTCGGCGAACGCTTCAAGCAATTTCGACTTGCCGCAACGCCTGATGCCTGTGATTACCTTGATGTCGGGCGTGCCCATCGCGCTTGCAAGTTTATTCATGTAGGCGGTTCGGTATATGAGCTTCATAGCGCAATCCTATTCCGAAAATCGCAGTCGAATTCAGT
>USJN01000146.1 GCA_900554945.1 uncultured Coriobacteriaceae bacterium
CGGGGAAGGCATCCTGAGATCCCCGTATGAGGATTGCCGGGCGGGGAGCCGCGCCTGTCCTTTCCCCGCTGTTGAAAAGCAAAAAGAAGTTCTGTAACAGCTACGTCAAGGGGGACACGCGGCTTTCCTCCGCCTCGGAACCCGCCGTTTGGTTCGGGGAAGGGATGGCGGGAGGGCCTTTTCCCGTCGGCATCCGTTTCCCGTGACTTTTCTTTTTGACCAAAGGACGTACAGTGGCCGTAAAAACCACCCGCACAGCGACAGAAGAACAACTCCCCACCCGGGAGGAGGCGGAAGCCGCCTTTGCCCTCGCTCTTGACGCGCGGCAGGAGCGTGTGCGCGCCGCGCTCAACAAGCTGGCAAGCGATCCGCCGCAGGTTCTGATCCTCGAAGGCGGCAGCGTGGCCGAGCGCTTCAGCGTGGCCCTGTGGCACGCCGCCCGCCTCAACTGCCCGGAAGGGCGGCCGCCCTGCCTGCATTGCCCGGCCTGCCTCCAGATCGGCGCGAATTTGTTTCACGACCTGTATGTGCTGGACGGGCGCGAAGGCTCCATCAAGATCGAAACCGTCCGCGAACTGAGGACCATACTCGGGGAAGCGCCGCGCGGCGACGGCAAGCGCGTCGTTATCCTCGCCGAAGCCCAGTCCCTCGGCGTGGAAGCCGCCAACGCGCTTCTGAAATCATTGGAGGAGCCCCGGCCCGGCGTTTGTTTCCTGCTCCTCGCCCCGCAGCGGGAGCGCCTCCTCCCCACGCTTGTCTCCCGTGGCTGGGTCGTCACGCTGGCGTGGCCCGAGGCCGGCACGCCTTCGACGCCGGAGCTGTTTCAGTGGGAAGAGGCGCTGGCGGAATTCATGGCCTCCGGGCAGGGGTGGCTCGACAAGACGTCCGGCAAGGGTGCCGTCGATGCGGCGCTGGCCCGCCGGATCGTGCTCTCCGTCCAGAAGGCACAGGCCGCTCTCCACGCCGGGCGGGATGGAGGGCCTCTTGGACGGCGTCTTGCCATCCTCCCCGAAGCAGGCCATCTCCATGTCAACGATCTGCTGGCGCAATGCCAGGAATCGCTGGACTATATGGTCAGCCCCCCGCTGGTCCTCAACTGGCTGGCCACGCGGCTGCACATCGTTTATCGTCACGCCCGGCTGCGCGGGCGGAAGCCAACCGCCTGACCCGACATGAGATTGACGCTATGAAGCGTTAGACTTGAGGCGCCTTTCAGGGGAAAACCGGGGAAGGCGCCCTTTTTTTGCTGGACAGTAAGTATAAAAAGAACTATTATCGTTTCACGAGTAGGGCATTCTGAGCCACGGAGCGATAGGCAAAACGAAGGGGAAACCGGATTCCCCATATCCATTTCTCATTGTCAAAAAACGGCTCCCGGTGTACTTCCCAGAAAGACAGGATCCTTATTCAGCCAACCATTGTCATAAGGAAGGTTCTCATGGCTAACCAGTTTGAAATCTATAAGTGTGAACTCTGCGGCAATGTCATCGAAGTGCTTTTCGCCGGCAGCGGCGGCCCGCTTTCCTGCTGTGGCCAGCCCATGAAACTTATGGCCGACAAGGCCATCGACGGCGCCAAGGAAAAGCATGTGCCCGTGATTGAAGCCAACGGCGCAGGCTGTAAGGTCAAGGTCGGTTCCGCTCCTCACGTGATGGAAGAAACCCACTGGATCGAATGGATCGAAATCGCCACCGCCGACGGCAAGCGCTACAAGCTTTCCACCATCGCGGGCAAACCGACGCTCGCCGATGGGAAGACCTGCCAGAACATCGGCCGCACAAAGCGCATCTGGAAGAAGACCGACGAGTATAAAAACCGCATTGCCGCAGGCGAAACCGACCCGAAGCCGCTGCTTCCCTGGTTCAGCCACACCGGCGTCTCGGACAACCAGGCGCTCATCTCGGCGCTGTGCAAGTACCCCTATCAGGCGAAGATCGTCATGTCCTGGATGACCAACACCCTCCAGGCGACCTCCGGCCTTCTGCGCGACTCCGTGCTCGAGCGCATGAAGGACACCTCTATCATCCCGCTGCACATCGCTTGCGACGTCGTCATCGGCGAGCACACGCAGTACGCCGACTACATCGTGCCTGACACGAACCCCTTCGAGAGCTTCGGCGTGGTCACGAACGAGGGCTTCTTCAAGAGCAAGGGCAACTCGGTTCGCTGGCCCGCGAAGACTCCTGAGACCATCGAGATCTCAGGCGGTCGCCACGCAAGCTTCGAGGCATTCTGCTGCGACGTTGCCAAGGTGTGCGACATGCCCGGCTTCGGCGACAACGCCGTGACCGACGTCGACGGCAAGACCTGGCCGCTCAACGACGCGTGCGACTTCTTCCTGAAGGCCGTTGCCAACCTCGCCTACGACACCACTCCCGTCGACGATGTCGCCGCAGAAGACATGAAGCTGCAGGCGCTCGACAACCTTCCCGAGGCATGGAAGAACGCCGTGAGCGAAGAGGAATGGCCGAAGGTTTTGAACGTGCTCTCGCGCGGCGGCCGCTTCTGGCCCATGGAGAACTGCATCGGCAAGAACGGCGCCATCAAGTACGCCACCGATAACCTGACGCACTTCTATAGCAACCGCAAGGCGACCAACACGAACCCCTACACCGGGGAAAAGCTCTCGGGCACGCTTACCAACGACCCCGAGCGCTTCGCCGACAACTCCACGCTCGAAGACCATTACTCTCGCGAGGAATACCCGTTCCGCTCGACGAACTACAAGCCGCGCTTCCGTTCGATTTCCTTCTTGGCCAACAGCCCGATCATGCGCGACTTGTGCGACCACAACTACCTCGAGCTCAACCGCGACGACGCGAAGGCGCTCGGCATCAAAGATGGCGACACCATCAAGATCACGAACCCTTCGGGTGACGTGATGGAAGGCGAGGCCATGGTTCGCGGCGGCATCGCCGAAGGCACCTTCGGCGTGGCCTATGGCTACGGGCATCGCGCCTACGGTGCGCAGGACATCGCCATCGAGGGCGAGGAAACCCGCAAGGGCGACCCGGCAATCGGCTCGGGCATTCACCTGCAGACAATGCTCGACCCGACGATCAGCGAGATCTATCCCCTGGCAGACCCCGAGGGAACCTCTCCTGGACGCTCGGGCGGCATGTACAAGATCGAGAAAGCCTAAAGGAGGGATAAACGATGAGTGAGAAAAAACTTGGCATGCTGATCGATCTGTCCCTCTGCGTGGGATGCAACGCCTGCGCTGTGGCGTGCAAGCAGGAAAACGAGGTGCCGACCGGCTGCTTCAACACCTGGATCGAGAGCTTCGACGTCGAAGCCGACGGGCAGATCAAGCGCGCGAACATCCCGAAGCTGTGCAACCACTGCGAGGATGCCCCCTGCGTGAAGGTGTGCCCGACCCAGGCAAGCCATCGCACCGAGGACGGCACGATCGTCGTCGACCCCGAGCGCTGCATCGGGTGCAAGTACTGCATGGCCGCGTGCCCCTACCAGGTGCGCTACCAGCTGCCTTCGGGCGAGGTGGAGAAGTGCACCTTCTGCGAGCACCGCACCAGCAAGGGAATGCTCCCCGCCTGCGTGGGAACGTGCATCACGCACGCTCGCATGTTCGGCGACCTGAACGACCCCGAGAGCGACATCTCGAAGAAGCTTGCCGCGAGCAAGACCGAGACGCTCTATCCCGACCTGGGACTTTCACCCCATGTCTACTACATTGGGCTCGACGATACGCTCGCAATGCCCGTTGCCTCCGCAGTTCACAAGGGCGGCAACGTCTTGCGGCACTACGAGGGGTGATACGTCATGGTATGGAATTGGATGATTGCACTGTATCTGTTCTTGGCAGGTATGGGCGCCGGCGCATTCGTGCTCTCCGGCATCGCGGGCATGGCGAAGAAGCCCTGCCCGAAAATCAAGACGATCGGCTTTATCGCAGGCCCGGTCTGCGTGGCCGTAGGCACCCTGCTTCTGGTCGTCGATGCGCATGCGGGACTGATGAACCCGCTGAGGTTCTTCTACCTCGTTAGCAACCTGGGGTCGGTTATGGCCTGGGGCGTCATCATCTTGACGCTGTTCATCGTGGTAGCGGCGATCGACGCGATCATCATGATCGTGAAGAAGTCGACTCCGCGCGCGCTTGACATCGTCGGCATGATCTTGGCCGTGTGCGTCGCCGCCTACACCGGCGTGCTTTTGGGCGACGCGTCCGTCGCGTTCCCCCTGTGGCACCCGATCATCCTGCCGATCCTCTTCCTGGTATCGGCAGCTTCAACCGGATTCGCGCTCGTCTTGATCATCGCGCATGGGAAGGCTCATGACGAGATCACGAACATCGGCTTTACCGTGAAGTCCGGCATGGTCCTGCCCGTGCTGGAGGCGCTCCTCGTGATCGCGCTCCTCGGCACGGTGGCCATCACGGGCGGCTCGGCTGCGGCAGCGGCGAAAACCTCGGTTGCGAACCTGCTCACCGGCAGCTACGCGTTGGCATTCTGGGTCCTGTTTGTCATCGTCGGGCTTGCGTTCCCGTTCGTGCAGGCACTCCACAAGTCGATGCAGGAGAAGAAATCGCTCATGCAGCAGCCTGGGCTCACGATCGCAGGCGAGGTCGGGGTCCTGATCGGCGGCTTCATGTTGCGCTACCTGATCGTCATGGCGGCAATCCCCGTAGCCCTGGGATAGTTCGCCCACCCTCCGCCGCGGGGCTCTTCTGAG
>USJN01000147.1 GCA_900554945.1 uncultured Coriobacteriaceae bacterium
GGCGGCCCAGGCTTTCCCATTCGCTTTACGAAAAGTTTGCCGACACTTGTTATCATGGGGAAAGCGCTCGCATCGCGGGCGCGCTCGAGAAAGGCTTTCCTCATGAACGGAACCCCTCAAAGCAAGCTCGATCCTCGGGTGAAGAACGTGTGGCGGGTAAACGACGTCATCTGGATCGCGCTCGGCTACCTCTGCTGCGCTGTCCCCTTCGCCATTTGCGCCGCAGTCGAACCGGCGCCTTGGGCGCTCGCCCTCATCGCCGTGCTCTCGGCCATTGCTGCGGTGCTGCTTGTGGTGTTCCTCGTCGTGCTGCCGCCTATCCGCTACATTCGCTGGCGCTATGAGCTTCACGATGACTACCTCGACATCGCCAAGGGAATCATCTGGCGCAAGCGCTACATCATCCCCTTCATCCGCGTCCAGAACACCGACACACGCCAGGGGCCGATCCTGCGCGCCTTCGGTCTTTCGAGCGTCACCGTCGCCACGGCCGCTGGCGAGCATGTCATCCCCGGGCTTGCGAACGACATTGCCGACCAGGTGCGCGACCGCGCGGCCGAGCTTGCTCGCATAGCACGTGAGGACATGTGATGGACGGGACTCAAAACCGCGAGAGGCACGAGGGCCGCGAGAGGCACGCGGTCCATTCCAGCTACATCTGGCTTGGCGGGCTTCAGGGCGCCGCTGCGGTGTTCGCAGCGCTTCTCATCGGCGTGCTTCCCCAGATCATTCCCGAGTTGTTCAACCCCAACGCCCTCGGGCAGTTCGTGAACGGCGGGCTTGCCACAATCGTTGTCGTCCTGCTTTTTCTCGGCACGGTGGTCGTTTCGCTCGCTGCGAGCCTCATCTACCGCCTCGTGGCCTACGGACACATCTGGTACGAGTTCGGCGACGAGGAATTCAGCTTCTATTCGGGCATCTTCAACAAGAAGCGCGTGCACGTGCCCTATCGGCGCATCCAGTCGGTCGACCAGACAGCCTCGCTTCTCCAGCGCGTGTTCGGCGTGTGCACGGTGCAGATCGACACGGCGGGCGGCGCGTCGAACAAAGCCGTGTCGGTGCCGTTTTTGCGCAAGGCCGACGCGGAGGCGCTGCGGGTCGACCTGTTCGCCCGCAAGTCGGCAGCTGTCGGGACGCCTTTTCGGGAAGCCGACGCCCCGAGCAGCTTCGGCAACGTGCTCGATGCGCCCGCCGAGGTGTGGGACGACGTGCGCGGCGTGTTCGCCGGGCGCGAGGTCGACACGGGGCGCATCTCCTTCCAGTACGGCATTACCAACGGCGAGCTCATCCTCACCGGGCTTTCGAACAGCACGACGCTGATTCTCGTCGTCGTCGGCATCATCGGCGTGTTCTCGCAGGTCGCCGATTTCGTCTCGCAGATGGCGGGCGAGGCGGGCGGAGCCGTCGCAGAAGTGCTCGCCGACGCGGGCCTCGCGCTTTTCGGCAACAGCCTCATTGCCCTTATCGCTGTTGGGCTCATCGCGTTGTCCCTGTTCGTGTGGGCGATGTCGGCGCTCGGCACCTGCATCTCCTTCGGAGGCTTCAAGGCGCGCCGTCGCGGCGACCGCATCGAGGTCGAGCGCGGCCTTCTCCAACACAGGTTCCACGGCGTGTCGGTCGATCGCGTGCAGTCGGTTGTCGTGAAGCAGACTTTCGTCAGGCGCATCTTCGGCTTCTGCGAGCTGTCGCTCGGGAAGGTGGATGCGTCGAGTGGATCGGGTGGCATGGAGGATTCCCTTTCCGAAGGCGCGCTTGTCGTGCATCCCTTCGTGAAGGTCGATCGCGTGCCCGAGATTGTCGCGGGTCTCGTTCCCGAGTTCGCCGATATGCCGACCGAGCGCCGCCGTGTTCCCAAGGTGGCTCTTCGCCGTGCGCTGGTCAGACGCACGATCGTCCAGGGATGGGGGCTTTGGTGCGCCGTGGCGCTTGCGCTTCTCCACGTGGGCGTGATGTTCGGCGTGAGCGCTTATGGCGACGGTTTCATGCCGGTGGGGGAGCTCTTCTGGTTCGACCGGATCGCGCTTGTGGGCTACGTCGCGTGCGCGGTTGCCGAGGTGCTTGCTGCCGTGGGCGCGGTTCTCTGGGCCCGCTCGTCGTGGTTCTCGTTCAACAGACGCTTTATGCAGGTGAAAAACGGCGGCCTCGGCACAGTCTCGGTTTGCTTGCCTCGCGAGAAGATCCAGTTCGGCTTCTCGAAGTCGAACCCCCTCCAGCGCCGTGCGAAGGTGGCGACCATCACCGCGCGGACAGCTGCGGGTTTGCAGGGCACCTCGACCAGGCTGATCGACGCATGTGAAGAAGATGCCGCCGCATGGCTGGCGTGGCTTGTCCCTGGGGGAAATGTGATAGAGTGATACGCATGGACACACATGCGACATCCGATTCGAAAGGCGGCCGAAGTTCGGCGTCTGACCCTTCGGCGCCTGGGCCTGCCGCCCACAAAGACGCCCCTCTGCCCGCTGCGTCGCCTTCGCGTGCGCAAGAGCATCCTCCCACGCCTCGGGCGTGGACCCCTTCTCAGTTCAAGCCGCGCACTCTCTCCGAGGCGCACGAACATAGAAACGAGCCCGCCAACACGTCTGCGAACGCCGATCGCGCACGCCGCAACGTTCGTGAGTATACGCTCGGCGAGGAAATCGCCAACTCCGTGACGCACGGCATCGGTGCGCTGCTCGCCATCGCGGCGATTCCCATTCTCGTGGTGATTGCGGTGCGCGCTGGCGGCGGTGTGAAGCTTGCGGCGGCGCTCGTCTACACCATCACCATGCTGGTGGAATACCTCATGTCGACGCTGTACCACGCTATTGCGGTAGACCGCGCCAAGCGCGTGTTCAAGGTGCTCGACCACAGCGGGATCTACCTGTTCATCGCGGGAACATATACGCCGTTTTGCTTGGTCACGCTTGGAAACGACGGGGGAATCTACCTGGCTGTGTTCGTGTGGGTCGTAGCGCTTGCGGGCATTGCCTGCGAGGCGTTCTGGGTATTTCGCCCGCGCTGGATCTCGGCGTTGCTCTACCTTCTTCTGGGGTGGTGCGTCGTTGCGTATCTGCCGGCTCTCGTGGCGAACCTTCCCATGGAGGGTCTTGCGCTCCTGGTCGCGGGCGGCCTGGTCTATACGGTCGGCTGCGTATTCTACGTGTTGAAGAAGATTCCCTACATGCATTCGGTGTTCCACGTGATGGTCGTTGCGGCGAGCGTGCTGCAGTTTCTGGCCGTGGCGCTGTATGTGATGTAGCGGCGAGGTGAGCGTCCGCACTGCCACGGGCGCAGCGGATGGATTTTCGGGGTTGACGTCCCCTAAGAGTGCGAGGAGTGGATGATTACGATGAGCGACGAGGAACAGAAGGGCCTGACCGGCTTCTTCTCACGTTTCGGATCGGCGAAGAAGCAGACGGTCTCTGAGGAGGAAATCAAAGACATCGTCGCCGATAACGATGAGCTCGCCGACGACGAGAAGCGCATGATCCACGACATCATCGACTTGGGCGACATGTCGGTGCATGAAATCATGCAGCCGCGCGTGGACATGATCATGGTCGAGGATACCGAGACGGTGCGCACGGCGGTCGAGCGCATGCACGGCACGGGCTACTCGCGCCTTCCCATCTTCCACGAGGACGCCGACCATATCATCGGCATCGTGCATTACAAGAACCTCGTCGGGCCGCTCATCGACGGCCGTGAGGACGACCTTGCCGCGAAGTACGCTTTCGAGCCCCTGTTCGTCCCCGAGACCAAGGACATCTTCCCGCTGCTCAAGGAAATGCAAACGAATCGGCAACAGATGGCCATCGTGGTGGACGAATACGGTGGGACCGATGGTTTAATTACCGTTGAGGACATCATCGAGGAAATCGTAGGCGAAATCGTCGACGAGTACGACATGGAGGGCAAGGAAATCACCAAGCTCTCCGACGGCGTATGGCGTGTCGATGGGCGTTTCCCGGTCGAGGACGCGGCGGCGCTCGGCTGGCCGGTCTCCGAGTCGGAGGACTACGAGACCATCGCCGGCTGGCTGATCGACACGCTCGATTTCGTGCCGGAGATGGGCGATGAGTTCACGGTGGGCGGTTATTCGTTCAAGATCGAGCGTATGCGCCGTTCGCGCATTTCCACCATTCGCGTGGAGCGTCTGGCCGGTGGGGCCGACGTCGCCGAAGAGGGGGAAGGCCAGCAGGAAAAGACGCACTAGGACGAAAGGGACGACACCGTGGTCGGAAGGAAGCTCACGCGAGATGCGAACGCGCGGCTCGGAGGCGTGTGCGCGGGCGTTGCGCGTTACTTCGGCATCGACCCGATCGTCGTGCGCATCCTCGTCGTCGCGGGCACGTTGCTCACGGGCGGCCTTCTCGCCGTGGCCTATGTGGCGCTTATCTTCGTCTTGCCGAAATCGTCGGTTTCCGGGGACGTGTTCGACGTTCGCCCCGAGTCGGCGTCCTCCGAGAAATACGGGCCCATCGATTGCGACGCGCCGTCCTCTGAAAGCGAGCGGCAAACCTATGTGGGGGTCGGCCATTTGCCCCCGAAACCGCCGCGCTCGTTCCGCTGAGTGTGAAATTCGTTCTTGTTCAATCCAAAATTGAGAATAATAACTACCAGGGACGATAAAAAATCCGTTGCGTAATATCGAACAAACAGTGGAGCGTTCTTCATAAGTTTTTGCGTTGAAACCCCCGCATA
>USJN01000148.1 GCA_900554945.1 uncultured Coriobacteriaceae bacterium
GCCGCTTGGCCGGAAACAATCTTCATGAGCGGCTCAGGACCGCAAACAGCCAGGTAATCGAAGGGCTTCCCACTCGCGTTTGCCTCGTTGATCGCGTTTTCCACAAGCGAGGTGCAAAAACCCGCACGCCCGAAAGTGCCGTCGTCGGTAGCGCACAGAGGCGCGTTCTCCGCACAGCAGCCGGCGGTGGAAAGCACACATGCATAGCGTTCACGGCACACGAGCGCAGCCTCGGTTTGGGCGCCGAGCACCACGGTGACGTCGACCCCCGCAGCAACCAGTTGCTCGAAGAGCAGGTACAAGGGAGCCGCCCCGACGCCGCCGCCCACCAGAAGCGCGCGTCCGCATTTTTCGGGCGCCGCCCAGCCGTGGCCCACAGGCCCGATAAGCTTAGGGGCAATCTCGTCACCGGGCGCAAGCTTCGTCATCCGCTCGGAGCCGAAGCCCACCACCTGGTAGAGAATCTCGATCGTCCCCTCGCTCACGTCCGCCGCATAGACCGAGAACGGGCGGCGCAGGATATGGCCTTCCATACCCGGAATCTGCATATGGACGAATTGCCCGGGCTTGATGCTCGAAGCGATTTCGGGCGCGCTCAGCGTCATCAGGTAAAGCCTGGGGCCCACCTGGTGGTTATCGAGCACGGGCGCTATGATATCTACCATGTTTTAGCCTTCCCACTGAGGCAGGTCTTGCAACGCGATGACATCGAGCCCCGTTTCGCGGACCGCCTCCATGCCCGCGATGAGCGCCTGCGCGCCCGCGAGCGTGGTGCAGTAGCTCACGCCGTGGCGCACGCATGCCGCGCGCATCTCGTAGCCGTCGGTGTTGGTGGAGCTGCCGAACGGCGTGTTGATCATGAGCACGATCTCACCCGATGCGATGCGGTCGAGAATCGTGTGCGAGCCGGCGTGGATCTTGCCAACCTCCTCGCATTCGATGCCCGAGGCGCGAAGAGCGCGAGCGGTGCCCGTCGTTGCGACGAGCGAGAACCCGAGGCGCGCAATGGAGCGGGCGATCGCCGTGATGTTGCGCTTGTCGCCATCGTTCACCGAGATGAACACTTCCCCACCCCGCGGCGGCTCGTAGTCGATCGCGAGCTGGGTCTTGGTGAATGCTGCGGGGAAGTTGCCCGCGATGCCCATGACCTCGCCGGTCGATTTCATCTCAGGGCCGAGCACGACGTCGGAGCCGGGGAAGCGACCGAACGGCATGACGGCTTCCTTCACGCAGAAGTAGTCGAACTCGCGGTCGTCGGCGGGAAGGTGCAGATCGGCGAGCTTCTCCCCTGCCATGATGCGGGCCGCGATCTTCGCTAAGGGGACACCCGTGGACTTCGAGACGAACGGCACGGTGCGGCTCGCGCGCGGGTTTGCCTCAATTACATAGATGACCTGGTCCTTAATGGCGAACTGAATGTTGAGCAGGCCCACGACGCCCAGGCGCAGAGCAAGGCGGCGAGCGATGTCGCGCAGCTGCCCCTGAAGGCTGAGCGAGAGCGAGAACGGCGGCGTGCAGCAGGCGGAGTCGCCCGAGTGGATGCCCGCCATCTCGATGTGCTCCAAGATGCCGCCCACGAACACGTCCTTGCCATCGCAGAGCGCGTCGACGTCGACCTCGATGGCCGATTCGAGGAAGCGGTCGAGGTAGACCGGATGGTCGGGCGAGATCTTCGCGGCCTCGGCCATGTACTTGTCGAGCTGGTCGTTGTCGTAGACGATGGCCATGCCGCGACCGCCGAGCACGTAGCTCGGACGGACGAGCAGCGGGAAGCTGATATGCTCAGCGACCTGGTGCGCCTCTTCAAGAGTCGACGCCTCGCCCGCTGCGGGGTAGATGATCTTGAGCTCGTCGAGCACCTGCGAGAAACGGTCGCGGTCTTCGGCGAGGTCGATCGCCTCGGGGCTCGTGCCCATGATGGGGACGCCCGCTTCCTGCAGGGCGCGCGCGAGCTTGAGCGGCGTCTGGCCGCCGAGCGTCACGACGACGCCGTCGGGGTCTTCCACATCGACGATGTCCATCACATCTTCGAAGGTCAGCGGCTCGAAATAGAGCTTGTCAGAGGTGTCGTAGTCGGTCGAGACCGTCTCAGGGTTGCAGTTGACCATGATGGTCTCGAAGCCGGCATCGGCAAGCGCGTAGCTCGCATGCACGCAGCAGTAGTCGAACTCGATGCCCTGGCCGATGCGGTTCGGACCTGCGCCGAGAATCATCGCGCGCTTTTTGGTCTTAGGCGCGACCTCGCTCTCGCAGGCGTCGTAGGTCTTGTAGTGGTAGGCCGTCTTGCTCGGCGTTTCTGCCGCGCAGGTGTCGACCGTCTTGAACGCGGGGACGATGCCGAGCGCCTTACGGTGGGCGCGCACGGAAAGCTCGTCGGAGCCGGTCAGGTGCGCGATCTGCATGTCGGAGAGGCCGAAGCGCTTAGCGCAGCGCATGTCCTCCTCGTCGAGTTCCTCAAGCGCGTGTCCCGAAAGCGCCTGCTCGACGGCGACCATGTCGGCCATGCGGGCCAAGAACCACGGGTCGATGCCCGTCTTTTCATGGAGCTCTTCCACGCTCATGCCGCGGCGCATCGCCTCGCCGATAAAGAAGATGCGGTTCGCGGTCGGGCGGCACACCATGTCGTCGAATTCCGCGCCCTGCATGGTGCTTTCCGCACCCTTGCCGTCAGCACCGAGACCCGCGCGGCCGTTTTCAAGGGAGCGAAGCGCTTTTCCGAGCGATTCCTCGAAGGTGCGGCCGATGGACATGATCTCGCCGACCGCCTTCATGCGGGTCGTGAGCGTGTCATCGGTGCCCTGGAACTTCTCGAACGCGAAGCGCGGTACCTTGACGACGCAGTAGTCGATGGAAGGCTCGAAGCACGCGGGCGTCGCCTTCGTGATGTCGTTCACGATCTCGTCGAGCGTGTAGCCCACTGCGAGCTTCGCCGCGGCCTTGGCGATCGGGAAGCCCGTCGCCTTGGAAGCGAGCGCGGAGGAGCGCGACACGCGGGGGTTCATCTCGATGACGATCATGCGGCCCGTTTTCGGGTTAACGGCGAACTGCACGTTCGAGCCGCCGGTTTCGACGCCAATCTTCTCGAGGATGGCGAGCGAAGCCGTGCGCATGCGCTGGTATTCCACGTCTGAGAGGGTCTGAGCAGGGGCAACGGTGATCGAGTCGCCGGTATGGACGCCCATCGCATCGAAGTTCTCGATGGAGCACACGATGATGCCGTTGCCGACGCGGTCGCGCATGACCTCCATCTCGTACTCTTTCCAGCCCTCGATGGACTCCTCGACGAGCACCTCGCCTGCAGGCGAAAGCTCAAGTCCCTGGCTCACGATGAGATGGAGCTCGTCCATGTCGTGCGCGATGCCGCCGCCGGCACCGCCAAGCGTGAACGACGGGCGGCACACCACAGGAAAGCCCAGCTTGGCAACGATCGACTCGGCGTCTTCCATGGAGTAGGCATAGCCGCTGCGCGCGACCTCGATGCCGAGCTCCTCCATGCACTCGTTGAACAGCTTGCGGTCCTCGCCGCGCTCGATGGCGGGAAGGTCACAGCCGACCATTTCGACGCCGTACTTGTCAAGGACGCCAGACTTCGCGAGGGCGACGGCGGTGTTCAGGCCCGTCTGGCCGCCGAGCGTCGGGAGAAGCGCGTCGGGGCGTTCCTTCTCGATGACTTTCTCGACGAACTCGGGCGTGATCGGCTCGACGTAGGTGCGATCGGCCAGACCTGGGTCAGTCATGATGGTCGCCGGGTTGGAGTTGACGAGGATAACGCGGTAGCCGTCGGCTTTAAGGACCTTGCAGGCCTGGGCACCCGAGTAGTCGAACTCGCATGCCTGGCCGATGACGATCGGACCCGATCCGATGACCAGGATGGACTTGATGTCGGTACGCTTAGGCATTGACTTCTCCCCCAAACTTCCATCCGGCCAAGCGGTCGGCGGCGATGTCGATATCGAGATAATCCTCGCGTCCATCCATGAGACGCGAGAAGGCGGTGAACAGGTAGTGCGCGTCGGTCGGTCCGGGCGACGCCTCGGGGTGATACTGCACCGAGAAGGCCGGGATGTCGAGGAATGCGATTCCCTCGGCCGTACCGTCGTTCAAGTTCACATGCGTGAGCTGGATGCGGCCGAACTTCTCGTTGCGCACGACGGGCGCAACGCGCTTCTCGACCCAGAAGCGCAGGTCGTCACGATGCTCGGTCTCGCCTGCCGACTCCTCGGGGATAAGCTCGCCGAGCGTCGGGAACAGAAGGCCGAACCCGTGGTTTTGCGCGGTGATCTCGACGCGATGGGTGCGCAGGTTCATGACGGGATGGTTGCCGCCGCGATGACCGAACTTGAGCTTCTCGATCTGAGCGCCCGCGGCCTTCGACATCATCTGGTGCCCAAGGCAGATGCCGAAGACGGGAACCTTGCCGAGCAGCTTCTCGACCTGGGAATACGTACCCGAAACCGCATCAGGATCGCCGGGACCGTTGGAGAGGAACACGCCGTCGGGGTTCATCGCGAGGACGTCCTCGGCGGGAGTGTCCCACGGAACGGCGGTAAGCTCGCAGCCCACGCGCACGAGATTCTGGAAGATGGAAAGCTTCGCGCCGCAATCGTAGGCGACGACCTTGTACTTCGCAGGCGCGGGCGCGGAGAGCGCTAACGC
>USJN01000149.1 GCA_900554945.1 uncultured Coriobacteriaceae bacterium
TCCAACCCCGCCAAGCAGTGGAAGATCACCGACGACGACTGGCGCAACCGGGAGAAATATCCCCAGTACAAGGAAGCTATCGAGGACATGTTCCGCCTGACGTCGACCTCGTTCGCGCCCTGGATCATCCTCGAGTCCGACGACAAGCGCTACGCGCGCGTGAAAGCCCTGCGCACAATCGTCGCCGCGCTCGAGGACGCGGGGCTCTCCGACTAGCTCATTCGCCTTTTGCCCCCGAGGCTGCCCGCAGACGGTCCGTGACGTTCCCTTAACGGTTTCTTTATACGCGCCCGCTACAATGCAGGCGTTGGAAACGCGAAGGGAACAGGCTGGCGAAGGTGCCGGCAAGAAGGAGAACCTGCATGATCAAGCTTATCGCCAGTGACATGGACGGCACGCTGCTCGATGCGGAAGGCAACGTCCCACCTGAAACGTTCGAGCTCATCAGCGGGCTTCGCCGCTGCGGAGTCCACTTCGTCGCGTCTTCGGGACGCCGCTTCGACACGCTTTCCGAGCAGTTCGCGCCCGTGATCGAGCTTATGGACTTCGTCGCGTCGAACGGTGCGCAGGTCGTCGTCGGCGGCAAGCTGGTCGACCGCGAGGTCTTCTCGCATGCCGCCGTGTGCCGCCTCTACCGCGCGGTCACCATGTTCGATGTGCTCCACCTGGCCCTATTCGATCGGACGAACAGCTTCCTCCTCGACGACGAGGCCGTTTTCGAGCGCGAGATCGACAAGAACCTTCCCAACCCCGTGCGCGCCTACGAGGTTCCTTCCCCGGAGACGAGCATCATCAAGGCGTCGGTGTACGTGAGCGACGGCACCGTCATGGACATGTCCTATGCGCTCGCCCGCGAGCTGGGGGAGGACTTCGTGTTCGCGCCATCGGGCCGCAAATGGATCGACGTCATGCAGCGCGGCGTGAGCAAAGCGACGGGAATTCGCCAGGTCATGGAGGCGCACGGTGTCTCGGCCGACGAGGTCGCGGCGTTCGGCGACTCCATGAACGACTACGAGGTCCTGCGCATGGTCGGTATGCCCATCGCGATGGAGAACGGGCGCTCGGCCATCAAGCAGATTGCGCGCAAGGTCATTGGTCCCAACACCGAGCACAGCGTGCAGAAGGAGCTGCGCTGCATGCTCGAGGAGCTTTCTGCTCGATAGCTTGCGGGGCGAGGAACTTCCCGCTTGGCACGAGCGGCTTCCCGCTTGGCAACTCGTAGGGCATGGATATTTCTCGGCCGTTCGGGAAGATGTTCTTGCGCTCGCGCCCGTTACGCGCAACGATAAGCAGTTGAAAGTTAGCGCGGGGGGCGAGGTTTGCATGACACGGGAAAAAAACGATGCGGCGAGAGTCGATTCGGGGGATGGGGGAGCGCTCCTGGAAGGCGGTTCGTCTGGAGAAGACTCATCTTCGGGCGATTCGCTCGCAGGTGGTGAACCCGCAGGTCGCAAGCATGATTCGAATGATGGGCCCACGCTTGACACCTTGAAGGCGGGGCAGTGCGCGATTATCAAGGCGGTGCGCGGCCACGGCGAGCTGCGTCGCCATCTGCTCGACATGGGGCTTACGCCCGGCATTGGGGTGCGCGTGCGCAAAGTCGCTCCGATGGGCGACCCTATCCAGATCGAGCTGCGCGGCTACGAGCTGACGCTGCGCCTCGACGACGCCCGCTTCGCCCTGATTGAGCCCGTGGAGTCCCTTCCCAAGACGCCCGTTCCCGTCGAACCGTTGTCCCGCGCGTCCGCGCATCCCGGCATCGGCGAGGTGAGCGCGACAGGCGACGACTACATCCGCAACCTTGGCAAGCCCCTGCCCAAGGGCGCGCCTATCACCTTTGCACTCGCCGGCAACCAAAACTGCGGCAAGACCACGCTGTTCAACCAGCTCACAGGTGCAAATCAGCATGTCGGCAACTTCCCTGGTGTCACTGTCGACAAGAAGGAGGGCCAGCTGCGCCGTCATCCCGAGGCGACGGTGGTCGACCTTCCCGGTGTCTACTCGCTCTCGCCGTACTCGAACGAGGAGGTCGTGACGCGCGACTTCCTGATCAAGGAGAAGCCCACCGCGATCATCAACATCGTCGACGCGACCAATATCGAGCGCAACCTTTATCTCACGTTGCAGTTGATGGAGCTCAACATCCCGATGGTGCTCGCGCTCAACATGATGGACGAGCTCTCCGCGAACGGCGGCTCGGTGCGCATCAACGAGCTCGAAGCGGCGCTCGGCATTCCCGTCGTGCCCATCTCCGCGGTGAAGAACCAGGGCATCGACGAGCTTGTAGACCATGCAATGCACGTTGCGATGAACCGCGAGGTCCCCGGGTACATCGACTTTTGCCCCGCAGGCGAGAAGTCGGGCGATCCGCTCGGCGAGGTGCACCGCTGCGTTCATGCGTTCATGCACCTCATCGATCCCTATGCGAAGGCAGCGGGCCTGCCCGTGCGCTTCGCCGCGACGAAGATGGTCGAGGGCGACCCGCTGATCGATCGCGAGCTCGGCGTTCCCGAGCGCGAGCGTGAGGCGCTCACCGGCTTCATCGAGGCCCTTGAGCGCCAAGGCGGGCTCGACCGCGAGGCGGCGCTCGCGAACATGCGGTTCTCGTTCATCGAGCGCCTCTGCGCGCGCACCATCGTCCGCCCGCACGAAAGTCGCGAGCATGTCCGCAGCGTGGCGGCAGACCGCATCCTGACCGGGCGCTTCACCGCCATCCCGTGCTTTATTCTCATCATGGGGTTCGTGTTCCTTATGACGTTCAGCTGGCTTGGGGCTTGGCTGTCGGATTGGCTGCAGACGGGCATCGACTTTGTGATCGGCGCCATCGGCGATGCGCTCACCGCGGCGGAAGTGAGCCCGATCGTAAGCTCGCTTGTCACCGACGGCATCTGCGGCGGCGTGGGAAGCGTGCTTGGGTTTCTGCCGGTCATCGTTACGCTGTTTTTGTTCCTGTCCATTCTTGAGGACAGCGGGTACATGGCGCGTGTGGCCTTCGTGATGGACAAGCCGCTGCGTCGCCTCGGCCTTTCGGGCAGAAGCTTCGTGCCCATGCTCATGGGGTTCGGCTGCTCGGTGCCGGCGATCATGGCCTCGCGCACCTTGTCGAGCGAGCGCGACCGCAAGATGACGATCCTGCTTGTCCCCTTCATGAGCTGCAGTGCGAAACTTCCGATATACGGCCTGCTCACAAGTGTATTCTTCCCGCCTGAGATGCGCGGTGTCGTGGTGCTTGCCCTCTACTTGCTCGGCATGGCGGTAGGCGTCCTCTATGCGCTTGCGCTCAAGCGGTTCAAATTCACCGGCGAGCCCGTGCCGTTTGTGATGGAGCTTCCCAACTACCGCCTCCCCAGCGCGAAAAGCGTGCTTCGCCTCGTATGGGACAAGGCGAAAGGGTTCATCCAGAAGGCGTTCACCGTCGTGTTCCTCGCGACGCTCGTCATCTGGTTCCTGCAGACCTTCGACGCGGGGCTCGGTCTTGCGGCAAGCGCTGACGAGAGCCTGCTCGCCCTGATCGGCGGCGTGATCGCCCCGGTGTTTGCCCCGCTTGGCTTCGGCGACTGGCGCGCATCGACGGCGCTGCTCACCGGGTTCATGGCCAAGGAGAGCGTCGTGTCCACCTTGACCGTGCTCGTCGGCGGCGGCATCGCGGCGCTGCAAGAGGTGTTCACGCCCTTTACGGCGTTCGTGTTCCTCGTGTTCACCCTGCTCTACACGCCCTGCGTGGCCGCCATCGCGACGGTGAAGAAGGAGACGAACGGTCGCACGGCCGCGAAGCTCGTGGTGTCCCAGTGCGTCGTCGCGTGGGTCGTGGCGTTCTGCATCCGCGCCGTGGGGCTTGCGTTCGGGCTTGTGTAGCGCCTCTTTCCGCGGCGCCGCGCGTGGTACACTCGCTGTGTCACGCCGTCGAACGAAAGGGGTCCTGCCATGCGTGTGAGCGTCGAGCTTGAGGGGAATTTGCTGTCCGATCGATTCGGGAAGTACGCGTCCGAGGCCGACAGGCTTGAGGGCTTTCCTGTGCGCTCTTTCCCTATCCATATAGAAGAGGTGCCCGAAGGTAGCGTCTCGCTTGCGCTCGCGTTCATCGACTTCGACGCGATTCCCGTGGGCGGCTTTTGCTGGATTCACTGGTTGGCCTGCGATTTCGACCCATCGATAACGCTTATTCCCGAAGATGCCTCGCGCACGGGAGCCATCGCGTGCACCCAGGGCGCGAACTCCAACTGGTCGCCGATGGCGCACGGCAGCTCGAATCCTGCTGTATTCAATCGCTATTGCGGCCCCCAGCCGCCCGATAAGACGCATGTCTACACGCTCGCCGTCTACGCGCTCGATTGCAAGCTGAGGCTTTCCGAGGGGTACTACCTCAACGAGTTTCGCCGTGCGATTGAGGGCCACGTGCTCGCGAAGTCGGTCGTCGAGCTCCCGAGCCGCGCATAGTTGGACTAGGCACGCCAATCGCCCAGCCGAGTTTGCCCAACCCGCCCAGTGAAGCACGAACTACGCTCATTGCTCCGCGCGCTCGCGCCGCCTACCCGTTCATGTGTTGCTTGTCCGTGAAATTCGGATGCCAGAAGGCCGCTTGCGCGGCCTTCTCCTATAATTTTGATTTCGTTCTT
>USJN01000150.1 GCA_900554945.1 uncultured Coriobacteriaceae bacterium
CGAATAGCCAATGATGAGCGCCGCGGCGAGCATCACGAGCCAGTCGGGGGAAAGCTGCGCGAGCCACACCCCCACAGGCGACAGGCACGCTCCCCCGAGACCAGCGGCGATGCCGAGCGCGGGAATGCAGGTCTTGCCCTTCACGTGCGAAATCGCGCCCGAAATGGACGTCGGGATGATAGCGAACAGCGAGGTCGCCGTGCTCATGGTGGCGCTCATTCCGAACGCGAGGCGGAAAATCGGCACCATGACCGTGCCACCGCCGATGCCGAGAAGACCTGAGGCGATACCGATCAGCACGCCAACCAGAGCGGGAACAACAAAATGAACGAGTACTTCCACCATCGCGTCTTTCTACTGTAGATTCACCCCAACAGGGCGCACGCCAAGGCCGCCCCCAACGGGACGTTTCCCTCGCATGCAGTGTATCGCCGAAACGCGCGCCGATTCGCCGTGAAAGGTCAACCGCGCGCATTCGCCTTTAATCGGCGAGGTTCAGGCGAATCTCGCTCGTCATGCCCGGGTCGATATTGGGATACTGGGCTGCTAGCTGCTCGGGAACGCCCGCTTGAGGAACCGCAGGAGCCCCCGCTTCCCCCGCCCCCTCAACGCGTGGAGCGCGCTCGACGACTCGGCCGTTCGCATTCGCACTGGCCACAGCCTCTGCGCGGGACACGGCGCTGCGGACAAGGGCGGTGCTTAAAATCTGATCGCCCTCGATGCGCGACATAAGCTCCGACCACACGAACTGGAACTCGAAGTACTTCGTGCAGTTTCGCTGGGCATACTGCGCCGCCTCGGTGCGCGCCGCCTTCGCCGCCCTGCGATACGCCTTCTTGTCGGGGCGGGCGAGGCTGCGCAGAAACGCCGTGATGCGAATCCGCCGCACAATGCTCGGCTCCAGAAACGGCCCTGGATACGGCTCGAGGGACGAAGGCTTCACCTGCATGAGGTCGATCTGGGTGCGGCTGTACTCCATCTTGCGATATTCGTAGAGCCAGCGGTAGATGTCCTGGCGGAAACGCGTGCCCTCGCTTGCCGACTCGGGCGGAAGGTGGCGCAGGCTCCATTTGTTGTCGAACCAGATGTCGGAGCCGTACATGCGCAGGTCAAGCATGTAATCCAGATCCTCGCCGCGCGGAATCCACGGGTCGAACGACAGGCGCTTGAACGCCTCCTTGTGAAGCGCGAGGCACCCGCCGCACACGTGGTTCGAACGCGAAAGGCGCGGCGCGCGCATGGCCCGCTCGATCCATTTGTTGAACGCGCTTCCCTGCTGCCAGAAGCGGTTGTACCACTTGTTCTGACTCTTTGACAGATAGGAGCCTTCCGAGTTGTAGTAGAAGCCCGTCTTCGCGAGAATGGGAATGCCCTTGCGCGTGAGCTTTCCCAGGCCGTACACCGCACGGCGCAGGAAGTCGGCGTCGGTCACCACCTCGTCGTCGTCGAGGAACACCACCGCGTCGAACCCGAGCGCGCACGCCACGACAAGACCGAGGTTGCGAACGGCGCCGTAGCCCGACAAGCCCACCTCGCGCGTGAGTTTCCCCAAACCGAGCTGCTCCATGCGCTGCTGCACCAGGCCCGCCTCCGCGGCGCCGATGACTGCGATATGCAGTTCGGGAAAGCGCGCAGCTATGGCCTGGGTCTTCTGCGCGGCCTTGTGCGCAATGGAGGGCTCCGCCGCGACGACCACGATGATCTGCCCGATGCCTTCGACCTTGGTGAGCGATTCGAGGCAACGCGGCAGCTCGCCCTCTTGAGACAGGGGCGTCGGGTGGTCGTACGTGGTGATGATGGAGCCGCCCTCGCGTTGCGAGCGCGTTGAAACAAAGGTGGGAATGACAACAACCGGGTTCATATGCTTCCTTTAAAGTTCGATGAGTCGGCCCCGTTTGGCCTGTTCACAGAAGCGCTTAGCGAACGCCGCGGCAGATTTCGCCATCCCGCGAGGGAAAGGCCCGCCACACGCCGCCCGCAAGCGAACCTCATGAACCGAATCATTATATCGCTCTGTGCTTTGCGTAACGAAGGCGCGCGAGACCTTCCATCGAATGCAGAGAACGAGAAGCCTGGCGCGGGAGGGGAATTGCTCGCTCGCGCAGGGCCGATTTCTCGCGGCGAGCGCCCGGGAACCCGCTATTGCGAGACGAGTCGATACCCCACCCCGCGCACCGTCTCGATGAGGGAAGCATGCTCACCGAGTTTCTGGCGCAGCGTGAGGACGTGCATGTCGACCGTTCGGCTGCCGCCCGCAAAGTCCCACCCCCACACGTGCTGCAGCAGCGCATCGCGGGAAAGGGCGACGCCTGGGTTTTCCATGAAATGAAGGAGCAGGTCGAACTCGCGCGCCGTGAGCGAAAGCGGTTCGCCGCCGCAGAACGCCTCGTGGCGCATCTCAGAGATGGAAAGCGGCCCGATCGTTATCTCGTCGCTCGACCCCTGGGGCGCTTCGTTACCCCAGTCGGGGGCGCGGCGAAGCAGGGCGCGCACGCGGGAAACCATCTCCATCATGCCGTAGGGCTTGGTGAGGTACTCATCAGCACCGCCGTCGAGGGCGGTCACGATGTCGAGCTCGGTGCTTTTCGCGGTCACCATGATCACGGGCACGCGCGAAAGACCTGGGGTGTTTCGGATGCGATGGAGGATTTCCAGGCCATCGGCGCCTGGCAGCATGATGTCGAGCATGACCACATCGGGAAGCCGTCGCGCGCAAGCCGCACGGAACTCCACGTCGTTCGCCATGCCCTCGGCCTCGATCCCCGCCTGCGTGAGGGCGTAAAGCGCCAGCTCGCGAATGCTCGCGTCGTCTTCCACGCAGTACACCATAGCTTGCCGCCTTCCCTCGACGAAAACCCTTACCCAATTGATTATCGCACAGGGGGAAGGGTCCAGGCGAGAAGCGGTTCGCCCGCGCGTCGGGAGGGACGGGAGGCGGACGGCGAGCCCCGGTCGAGCCCACGCGGCTGCGTGGCGCCCGTGCGGAGCTCGGGGCGATGCGGGGCGGGAGGCTATTCGGCCGGAATCTCCCCAACCTTCAAGTCATGCGTGCCGGTCAGGCGGAAAATCGCCCACTTCGCGATGCGCTCGGCATCGTCGCCCATGCGCTCGAAGTACTTCGCGGCCATCAGCAGCTCGGGTAGATGTGTCGCGTCGGCATCCCCCTTGCGGATGAGATCGACCACCACCTGTTCAGCGCGCTCATAAAGCGCGTCGACCTCGTCGTCGGAGGCAAATACCTCTTCGGCGCGATCGCGGTCGGCGTCAGCGAAGCTCTCGAGCGCAGTCTTGACCATGTAGGCGACCTTGCCGGACGCCGTGGCGATCTCAGTCTCGATAGCAGATGCCGCCTCATGGGGAATCTGAGTTGCCAGATAGGCTACGTCACGCGCCTTCGAATCGATGTGCGCCAAATCGCTCACCAGGCGAAACGACCCAGAAACGTAGCGCAGGTCGTCGGCGACGAGGGGTTGCTGCATGAGCATGATGTCGAGGCACGTGTCCTCGATTGTCGCGCGAAGGCGGCGCATGCGCATCTCGCCCGAGATGACCTCCTCGGCGGCTTCAACGTCGCCCTTCGCAAGCGCAAGGCCAGCCGCCGTCACGTCCGCAATCGTCTTCTGGCCCAGATCCTCCATAGCGACAGACAAATCGTCGAGTTGCTTCAAATATTTCGAACGGGGAACCAACATTAGCTGAACCTTCCTGTCAGGTAGTCTTTCGTGCGCTCCTCGCGCGGTTGCGAGAATAGCTGCCTGGTCGGGCCTTCCTCAATGAGCTCGCCCAGATAGAAGAACGCGGTCTTGTCCGCGACGCGCGTCGCCTGCTGCATGTTGTGCGTCACGACAACGACGGTGCGATCGCGTGCCAACTCGACCATGAGCTCCTCGATAAGCGACGTCGAGATCGGGTCGAGAGCACTCGTCGGCTCGTCCATGAGCAGGACCTGCGGCTCCACGGCAAGGGCACGCGCGATACACAGGCGCTGCTGCTGGCCGCCGGAGATGCCCAGGCCATTCTGGTCGAGCTTGTCCTTCGCCTCGTCCCAAAGGCCCGCATCGCGCAGGCATCGCTCCACGATCTCGTCGCCTTCCGCCTTCGAGATCTTGCGCATGCGGCGCGGCCCGTACAGGATGTTGTCGCGAATGCTCATCGGGAAGGGGTTCGGGTGCTGGAACACCATGCCCACCATGACGCGAAGCTCGTTGGGCTCGGTCGCGAAGATATCGCGGCCCGCAACCTCGATGGTTCCCTCGGTGCGAACCGTCGGCACAAAGTCGCACATGCGGTTGAACGTGCGCAGAAGCGTCGACTTGCCGCAGCCCGAAGGGCCGATGAACGCGGTCGCCTTGTTCTTCGGAATCTCGAGCGAGATGTTCTTCAGCGCCTGGAAATCGCCATACCACAGGTTGAAGTTGCGAATCGAGATGACCGACTCGCCCTCGGCGACCGAGAGCATGCTCGCCTGGGAATCCGACAGTGACCTGCCCTTTTCCATATTCTTTCGTTCTACCATGCTCATTAGCCAAACCTTCCGGTGAGATAGTCCTGCAAACGCTGGTCTTTCGGCGCCGAGA
>USJN01000151.1 GCA_900554945.1 uncultured Coriobacteriaceae bacterium
CGCTACTACTTCATGAGCGACGTGCAGTTCGGCCATGACGGCAACATCTCGATGGAGCGTATGGTGCAGGTGTACAACGCCGATCTGGCGAACACCTGGGGAAACCTGTGCAGCCGCGTCTTCAACATGACGAAGAAGTACTTCGATGGTAAGGTTCCTGAGGTTCCCACCGACGCCGCCGCGCGCGTGGCGAACCCGATGCTGCCGATCGCCGAGGGGCTTTACGCGAAGTACGACGCGTGCCTGGGGCAGGTCGACTTCACCGGTGCCGCCGCCGCGGTGCAGGAGCTTGCGGGCCGTGTGAACCTTTACGTGGAGGAAAGCGCCCCGTGGAACCTGGCGAAGAAAGAGGAGACGGCGGGCGACCTGGCGGCCGTCATCTACAACTCGCTCGAGGCGATCCGCATCATCGCGCTTTACATGGCGCCATTCATGCCGAACACGTCGGCTGAGGTCTTCTCTCGTCTTGGACTGGGCGACATCGCCGCCTGCACCGACATCGAGGCGGCCACCAAGTGGGGCCAGCTGCCTGCCGGCAACGCTGTCACCGTGGGCGACCCGCTGTTTCCGCGCCTGAACATGGACGAGATCGACCTCGACGCCGAATAGCGCATCGGGTTTACGATTTTGGAGATGAGCGACATGGGCATGACCGCATCTGAAGCGTCGACGCTCGAGGCGGCTGGCGCGCAAACGGCGGGCGAGCCGACCGCGATGCCTGCTGCGACCGAGCCGACCGAGCCTGAGTTCTTCGACAGCCTGTTCCGCAAGCGGAAGAAAAACGGGGAATGGAAAATCGTGGAAACGCCTGACCTGGGCGTTTTGGCGGTCGATGCCCATTGTCATCTGCAGTACCAGAAAAATCCCGGGCTCGCGCTCGCCCGCGCGGGCCTGCATGGGGTTGGCTTCATGTGCACGGTGGTCGACGTCTACGAGGACGGCTCGACCACCTACGACAGCCTCTCAAAGTGGAACCACGAGGCCGCGCTTTCCATGCAGCGGCTTTTCTCCCGCTGTTGAGGCCAGCCGTCTCCGCGCGTGCCGCGGATGCGCATCGCAGCCGGCCTTCACCCGCATAACGCGAAGCACTGGGGTCCCGAAATCGAGGAGCGCCTGCGTGCGCTGCTGCACGATAAGCGCACGTCGTGTTTGGGCGAGATCGGGCTCGATTACCACTACGACCTCTCACCGCGCGAAGATCAGGAGCGCGCGTTCCGCGCGCAGGTGCGCATCGCGAAAGAGGCGGGGCTGCCCGTGATGCTGCATGTTCGCGAGGCACACGACGACGCGCTCGCCATCATGCGCGATGAGGGATGGCCCGAGGCGGGCTGCATCCTGCATTGCTTCACGAGCGATTGGGAAACGTTGGAGCCGTGGATCGAGGCGGGCTGCTCGGTCACGTTCGGCGGCGCGCTCACCTTCAACAACGGTGACGCTATCCGCGATGCTGCGGCGCGTGTGCCGGAGATGCAGCTCATGGCGGAGACCGACTCCCCGTATATGACGCCGAAGCCGTTGCGCGGCGAGGTGTGCGAACCTGCCATGGTGGTGTTCACCGAGAGCGCACTCGCGGATGTGCGCGGTGCGGAGGGGGAGGAGCGCCTGGCCTTGTTCCGTCGCGTGCTCGCGAACGCGGAGAGCATGCTGAACCGTCCGCCTACCGCATGGCAGCTGGGGAAATAGCCTGCCGCGTCGCGCGGCCATAGTACAATGCGCACTGATATCGCTGCGCTCGGGAGGAAAATTTTGAATCGTCTTATCATCGTCGGATCGCCGCGCACGAACGGCAGAAGCGCGCACCTGGCCAATATGCTGTTCGAAACCTGCATTGAGGAATGCCCTGATGACGAGCTTGCGCTTGCGCCGGTTTCCACGCTTAATGTAGAGGGATGCACGGGCTGCGATGCGTGCCGTGGCAACATCGCGAAGCTTGTCGAGCTTGGCGAGGAAGCCCTCGATGACGACTTCGCCCCGTGCGCTATCGACGACGATATGCAGGAAATCTACGAGCTCATTGACGCTGCGGACGAGATCACCGTGGTGAGCCCTGTGTATTTCGCGGGTCCGCCGTCGCAGTTGAAGGCGCTGCTCGATCGTTTGCAGCCTTATTATTGGACGAATGCGCGCGCCGAGGAGAAACGCCCGGCCGTGCTACATGTGGTGGGCGAGGGCGGCGATCCGCATGGATTCTCCGCGCTTGTGTCCATCGTCCGCTCGGCGCTCGCCGTTGCGGGGTTCCGTCTGGAAACCGTGTTCGACTGGGTGGGGAAGATCGATACCGATGGCGAGATTACGGCCGAGGCTGAGGTGCGCTCGATCGAGGATTTCTTCGCGGCTGCTGACTCTGCTATGGCGCCCGCGCAGGGTGCAGAAGGTGACGGGGCTGCGATTATTGAGTTCCCCCAGATGGAAGAGTCTTCGGGTTCGAGCGAAGAGGATTCGCCTGAACCTGGATCGTCGCGCGGCCCACGCGGAGGTGCGCGCACGAAGCTTTCGCTCGATGATGCGGGTGGTGCGAAATCGTCCCATGCGAAGAGCGCGTCGCGTCAGGGTGGCGGCCAGAAGTCCGCGGGTGCGAACGGCAAGCCGAAGGGGTCGCATGCAGGCGGTGGCTCGCGCAAATCCGGCGGCGCTCAGGGCAAAAGAGGCGGCCAGCAGGGCGGCGCGCGAGCGAAGGGCGCCGCGAAGAAAGGTAACTCGAAGAAGGGCAACAGCCGTGGCTAATATGCTCTCCCCCTTGGCAACTCCTGCGGCAACGCGCGATGTCCTGGAGGAGCATAGCCTTTCGACGAAGCATGCGCTCGGTCAGAACTTCCTGGTCAACGATGCGATTCTGCAGAAGATCGTCGAGCTTGCGCAGCTTGACGCGTCCGACGACGTGCTTGAAGTGGGTCCTGGAATCGGGACGCTCACCATCGCGCTGTTGAAGTGCGCGGGGCGCGTGGTGTCGGTCGAGCGCGACGCCGATTTGCCTGCAGTGCTTGTGGACACGCTCGAACCGTGGGCAGATCGCTTTGCTCTCATCTCGAAAGACGCGCTCGAATTGACTGAGGAAGAAGTGCATCTTGCGTTGGCGAAGTGTGCTGTTTCGAACGAGGGCGAGGGGCATACTCCGTGCTCAGACAGTCCTCGCTGCGCTGCGGAACTGCGCGCGGAGCACACCCCTCGTCCTCAGGTGGAACTCGAAGCGCATGGTGAGCATGGGGGGCATACTCCGTGCTCAGACAGTCCTCGCTGCGCTGCGAAACTGCGCGCGGAGCACGCCCCCCATGCTCAAGCAGGGCCCGAAGCGCGTGGCGTGGATGGCGGTGCTCGCCGCTCTTTCCCCAACAAGTTCGTGGCCAACCTGCCCTATGCGGTGGCGGCCACGCTCGTGCTCGATTTCTTCCAGAAGTTTTCCCAGCTCGAGAGCGCGACAGTGATGGTTCAAAAGGAAGTCGCCGACCGCATGTGCGCCGAGCCGGGCTCGAAGAACTATGGCGCCTACACGGTGAAGCTGCGCTTGTACGCCGAGCCTGCGGGACGGTTTTTGGTGAGTCCCAATAATTTCTTCCCGCCGCCGCATGTCGACTCGTCGGTTCTGCGCCTCGATCGCAGGCCCGTGTACGATGCCGACGGTGCTCCGCTCGACGACGCGCTTCTCAAGGCGACGTGCGTCATGGCCGACGCTGCCTTCGCGAGCCGCCGCAAGACCATTTCCAATTCATTTAAGACGTATTTTGCGAGCAGGGGAAATGCCGGCAAGGCTTTCATCGGGTGCATTCCCGATTTGCTCGATGAGTGCGGAATTGATGCGAAACGACGCGGTGAGACACTCTCGCTTGACGAGTTCATTGCGCTGGGCAAGGCATATTTAGAGAGGGAATCTAACCCATTATAGCGGTTTTTGTGCCGTTTATCGCGAGATTTCGCATGAAAATTGACGTCCGTGATACAATGCGCAACCGAGATAACTATATATGCGGGAGAAAGAGCCAGCATGGATTTAGCACAGCAAGCAAAAATCGTCGACTCCATTCATGACACGCTGCATGATTTCGTGGGTCAGCGCCTGAAGGTGCGCGCGAATATGGGGCGCTCCAAGATCGTTGAAAGTGAAGGCGTTCTCACCCAGGTTCATCCGCAGCTGTTCATCATGGAAGTCGATCGCAAGCGCGGTCGCACGGCACGCCAGTCCTACCAGTACGTCGATGTCCTGACGGGCATGGTCGAGCTGTCCCAGAACGGTGAGCCGCTGTTCGAGCCGTTCGAGATCGAAAACCCCAACGCTATTCCCGAGAAGACCGAAGTCATCCTCGAGGAAAAAGTTCTCTCCTAAAAACCAGCCGCATGGTACAAGGAGGTATGCCCCGACTCGTTCGGGGCATACTTGTTTTTAGGGGCGATTTTCCGCATGATGCCTTTAGAAAAGGCTGTCCTCGTTGCGAGCTTCTCGCAGGGTTGGCGTCAAGCTGAGTTGAATGGCTGGCCACCTCTTGAGACAATTGATAGCGAATCAACCACTTCGGTATTGTGTGGACGATTTGAGCATTGCGGGATTTGATTTGACAATCTGTGCAATATCCGTC
>USJN01000152.1 GCA_900554945.1 uncultured Coriobacteriaceae bacterium
CGTCTCCTGCAAAACTCAAGATAGCGCAATCGATGCGCACACCACGCACCGAGCATCGGCCAGCAAGCACTCCTGCGCTCGCCGACTCCCTCCCAACCTTAAAAACACCTGAAATCTCGTTTGACATGGTATAAAAGGCCGCAGCAACATAATGCCATTGGACGAACCCACCTCCCGGACGAAACCCCACAACCCCACGGCGCAACCGGAAACGCAGAGACAGACACCGCATCCCCAACCGAAGCGAGGAGACCGCGATGAAGACCCGCCTGAAAATCATACTGCCCGCATCGATCATATTGATCGCCCTGGTCGGCGTTGCCATAGCGGCGCTAGCGCTTCCAAGATCGCTCGCGCCCGAACAGGAAGAGCGCATCTCCTACGACAAAGACCAACAGGTTGCGCTCATCGTCTCGCAGCTTGCCGGGATAGACCTCGAAAAAGTCCGTGCGAAAAAAGACCTGATCATGGAGAAGTCCATCGAGGACCTGCACGCGGCGATCTCCAGGGGCGACTTGACCTACGAAGAACTGACGGCGTTCTACCTGAATCGCATCAAAACATACGATGCCGGTGAAAAGGGCATCAACGCAGTAGCGGCGATCAATCCGAAGGCGATAGAGGAAGCCCGCGCCCTCGACGCGAGCTCCGCAACTCCGGCGGGCATGAGGGGAATCCCCGTCCTCGTCAAAGACAACGTCAACACGAACACCATGCCCACCAGCGGCGGCACCTACGCGCTCAAGGACTTCACGCCAAAAGACGACGCTGACGTAGTAACGGCCCTGACGAACAGCGGTGCGATCATATTGGGCAAATCGAACCTGTCCGAACTCGCAAACTTCATGGACACGAAGATGCCGAGCGGCTACAGCTCCAAGGCCGGCCAAACCCACAATCCCTTCGATCCCCTCAACCTTTCGCCGGAAGGATCCAGCTCCGGAAGCGGCGCGGCCGTTGCCGCCAACTTCTCCGCAGCAGCAATCGGGACGGAAACCACAGGCTCCATCATCGCGCCGGCGGCGATCCATTCGATAGTCGGCTTCAAGCCCACGAAAGATGCCATTTCCACCGCAGGCGTGATGCCCCTGTCCTCCACCATGGACACCGTGGGAACCATGGCGAAAAGCGTCAAGGACGCAGCCGTTCTCTACAACGCATCCGTATCGGATGCATCGAAGGCCGTGAGCGAACAGCTCGATGCCGGCTTCCTCAGGGGAAAGCGCATCGGCATTGTCGGCGACGATCCGCAGCAAGCCCTCGCCCGCAAAATCGAGGCCTGCGGCGCGCAAGCGGTGCCAGTCGAGCTTTCGGAAGACGGAATAGACAACGAGTACATCATCAACCAGGACTTCAAAAACGATCTCGACCGCTATCTGCAAACCTACCAAGCGCCGGTGAAAAGCCTTTCCGATCTGATCGCCTTCAACCAGAAAGACCCGAGCAGGCGGGCGAAATATGGCCAGGATCTCCTTGAAGACGCGAACGAAGTGACCGAATTCGACAAAGCGAAGGTCGAGGCGATGGTCAAAACCGCGCAAAGCAGGATCGATGACCTGCTTCGCGACGAGAAGCTCGACGCCCTCGTGTTCTACGACAACGAAGGCGTACTCGTGCCAGCCACGGCGGGATACCCCGAGCTGACGGTGCCCGCCGGCGTCTCGGACGAAGGCGCCCCAAGAGGGGCCACCTTCGTCGCAGGGAGAAACGAGGACGAGAAGCTGCTCAACATCGCCTACAGCTTCGAGCAGAAAACCGCCGCACGTGCAATTCCCGAGAACTACCTGAATTAGAACCGCCCTCGATTGACGAGCGCTTGAATGCATCGTCAACAACATCCCGTACCAACAAGCTCAAGCGCAAAAACGGCGAAAGCTGAGAACCTCGTCCTCCTTCATGATAAAATCCTCGGACAAGCATCGAATGACGAACCATCCTTGAACGGAGCATCATGATCAAAGAACTGGTAAAGGACGAGGCCATCCTCTCGCAGGTATGCACCCCTGCCACGACCGACGACGCGCAGGTGGCGGACGACCTTGTGGAAACGCTGACGTCGATGGACGGCGCCGCTTGCTTGGCGGCGAACCAGATCGGCGCTACGACCTGCATCATCGCGTACCTGGACGACGACGATCAGCCGCACGTCATGTACAACCCGCGCCTGCTGCAGGCGCTCGGCGCGTTCAAGGCCGTCGAAGGCTGCCTCTCGCTTGAAGCCGACTCCAAAGTCACGCGCTTCGACCGCATCAAGGTGGGCTACAGCGAACTGGTCGACGGCGAGCTCAAGCCGCGCAAGAAGGATTTCAACGGCTGGACGGCGCAGATCATCCAGCACGGCATCGACCACTGCAAGGGCAAGCTGGTCTAGCCTCATGGGCAAGAAGCCGAATGCCGCTGCTCGCCCCTTGCCGCCCGCGCCCAAGCTCAACCGCGCCCTGCGCGGCGGCTTGGGTCCGAACAAGGCATCGGGCCACAAAGGCGGTATCAGCCGACAGGGCTCGAAGCGGGGATAACGGTCCGCGTTATGCACGCAGTATAGAAGCGACGATCTCGCGCTGCTCGATCGCCGCTTTCCCGCGCCCGCGCGCAAGATGCCGCTCGACATGGAATAAGGAGCTCCCCATGAGGACGTTCATCGCGCTCGACCTGCCGCCCGACTTCGCTGACGACGCGGCCGCGCTCGCCCGCCGGCTGAGCGCGTCGATGGAGGGGCGCTTCCTGAAGCGCGACACCTACCACCTCACGCTCGCCTTCCTCGGCGACGTCGACGAAGCGCAGCTCGCTGCCGCGACCGACGCGCTGGAAGCCGCCTGCGCCGGCGCGTCCCCCGTCCCGCTGCGCAGCGACGGCCTGGGGAAGTTCGGCCGCGCAACCGACGCGACGTTGTGGCTGGGCATCGCCGCCGCACCCGAGCTCGAGCAACTGGCGGCGCGTCTGCGCGACGAGCTGCGTGCCCGCGACGTGCCCTTCGATGCCAAGCCCTTCAAAGCGCACCTCACCCTCGCGCGCCGCGCTCGCATCCCGCACGTCGGCCTGCCGCACCTGGCGTTTCCCCAAGACGACGAGGCGTACGACGTCACCCTTTACAAGAGCACGCTCGACCGCGCGGGCGCCGCTTACAAGCCGCTGCACACAGTGCGCCTCGGAACCATCGCAGCCGAGCGTTCCTAGCCCTCTTCCGCCAGCCGGTCGTGGTTCACCGTGCGGTAGAACAGGTCGCGGATCTCGTCGGGGTCGCTCGTCTGTCCGAGCGCCCACATGGTCTTCGCCACAAGCGCCTCGGTGGTCATGTCGCCGCCCTTGAGGATGCCGCGATGTCCCGCATAAGCGCGCCCGACCTCGTACACGCCCAGGTCGCAGCCCTCTTCGGGCACCTGCGTGGTCACGACCAGCGTGCGCCCCGAATCCACCCATCCGAAGATGGCGCGGCGATAGTCGCCGTAGTCGGGGATGCCCCCGATGCCGAACGTCTCCAGGATGACAGCGTCGTAATCGCGCTTGAGCAGGTCGAAGATGCTCGGATTCATCTCGGGCGTCAGCTTGAGCACGAACACGCGCTCGTTGAGGCTATCGTACACGCGCGGCGCTCCCCCGACGCCCGCGCACGTCGCAGGCGACCCCGCCCTCACGATGCGCTCGCCGCGCACCAGCGCGATCTCAGGAAAGTTCACGCTGGTGAACGCGTCAAAGCTCATCGTACGCTGCTTGCGCGCCCGCGTGCCGGCTATCACCGCGCCGCCGAACACCACCGACACGTCGCACGAGCGATCGTCGGCCGCGAACAGCAGGCTCTGGTACAGGTTGAGCTTCGCGTCGGTGAAGGGGCTGGCCATGGGCTGCTGCGAACCGGTCAGCACGATGGGCTTCGGGCTGCCCTGCACCAGGTAGGACAGCGCGGCGGCCGTGTAGGCCATCGTGTCGGTGCCGTGCAGCACCACGAACCCGTCGTAGGCGTCGTAAGCGTCCACGATCTCGTCGCGGATGCGCATCCAGTCGGCCGGGCGCATGTTCGTACTGTCGATGTTCATCGGCTGCACCACGTCGAAATCGCACACATCCGCGATCTCGGGCACGTAGCGCGCCAGCTCTTCGCCGCCCAGCGCCGGCGCCAAGCCGCGCCCATCCTCGACCGATGCGATGGTGCCGCCCGTCGCCACCAGCAGTATCTTCTTCATACCGTCGCTTTCCTCCATTCGACCGCTCTCGCCACAGTGTAGCACTCAAAACGCGCGCCTTGCCCTCTATTGCCCGCACCTTACGGTATGATGGAACACCGCAACGAAGACGAAGGCAAGAAGGGACGAATATGGAGGAGAAAACCACCGAGACCGTCAAGAAGGGCAACGTCAAGGCGCTGCTTCCGATCGGGGTGTTTTTGGTGCTGTATCTGGGACTGGGCATCTTGTTCGAGTACGGCATGGGCATTCCCATGGGCTTCTACAACATCCCCGTCGTGGTGATTTTCCTCGTCGCGCTTCTGGTGGCGTGCTTCCAAAACCGAAAGCTGCCCTTCGATGACAAGCTTACCATCATGGGCCGCGGCATGGG